>NZ_JAHOCB010000026.1:0-53714 GCF_019125875.1 Erysipelatoclostridium sp. MSK.23.31
TAAAGATTCATTCTATTGGTACAAAAAAGTTATTGCCACTAATGGTGATGATTTAAGTGATTAAATAGATAGCTAGATAAGAGAAAAAGATATTTCTATTTTGAAATATCTTTTTTCATTTCTAAATAAGAAATAACATCTTCTAATGAATCATAGACATGCTCAACTTTTTTTAGATATTTTTCTTGAGGAAATTTCATATCAGGGATACAGATAACTGATATTTTTGCTTCAGATGCAGCTTGAATACCCGCTTCACTATCCTCTAATACAAGTGCTTCTTCTGGTTCAACATTTAATTTATCACAAGCTTTTAAGAAAATATCTGGAGCCGGCTTTCCATGTTCTACTTCACTACCGCATACAATACCATTGAAATATTTCATAAGATTATGTTCACCAAGTATTCTTTCGGCCCTTTCTTTACCACTGGAAGTTGCAACAATCGTTTTATAATAGTGAATATTTAAATACTTCAATAGTTGAATTAGTCCTTTTTTTAATTCTACACTGTTTTTTAGTAAGTATTGCTCTTCCAATATTTTAAATTGATTTATCTTTTCATCCGTATCAAAGTCTATATTATACTTATTTTTGATAAAGTTCATTGATGAAATAACAGATTTTCCAGGATAATCTTCTATGTATTCTTTTTTTGTAAAGTTAAAACCATAACTTTCAATAATATCTTTGTAGCATTGGAATGAGATGATTTCGGTATCAACCATCAAACCGTCCATGTCAAAGATAATTGCTTTTAGCATATTAAACCCTCCTTTACTTTATAATATAAGATTACATGATAATTCTATTTTTATAAAGGTAAAAGATGAAATATGATAAAAAATCATATTGGTTTTAAATGTTTTTATCAAATAATAGAAATTATTATATTATTTTTCTGTTTAAATTGATATCTATTATTTTGTATATTTAAAAATAAGTAATAAAAATAGTGTAGCAATTTTAAATATATGTAAAAAAATTACGTTTTCTAGTGATATGGGCATTGTTTGATGAGTATAGATAGAGAAGAAATATACCTGAAAATTATAAACTGAAATAGGGTATCACATTAGGACTTATAAATGAGTTATTGAATATCTAAAGTATAGTTAGTATTTTTTATTAAGTATCTTGATGTTACAAGAAAAAAGCATTAATGAAAATTAAAAAATAGAGTCTAGAACAATGATAGTAGTCTCAAAAATGATGAGATAAAACTTTTTTAAGACCATAATAAAAAAGACTCTTTTATATTTATTCGTCTTGATAAGTGGAATTGTGGACGAGAATGAAAAATAGCGCTCTTTTTATTAAAGTTGAAGGATTGTATAAGCGTGTTAAATAGTGTTTATATTTAGAAATTAAAAAGTGTGAATTAATCACACTTTTTTAAGAACATCTTGTCTATTTACAAGCTTCTTCGATAGCTACGGCAACAGCAACTGTAGCTCCAACCATAGGGTTGTTACCCATACCGATTAATCCCATCATTTCTACGTGAGCAGGAACTGATGAAGAACCAGCAAATTGAGCATCTGAATGCATACGTCCCATAGTGTCAGTCATACCGTAAGAAGCAGGACCAGCAGCCATGTTATCAGGGTGTAAAGTACGTCCAGTTCCTCCTCCAGAAGCAACTGAGAAATATTTTTTACCTTGTTCAATACATTCTTTTTTATATGTTCCAGCAACTGGATGTTGGAAACGAGTAGGGTTAGTAGAGTTACCAGTAATTGATACATCTACACCTTCTTTATGCATGATAGCAACACCTTCTCTAACGTCATCAGCACCATAGCAGTTAACTTTAGCACGAGGACCATCAGAGTAAGCTGTTGTAGATAATACTTTTACTTCACCTGTAAAATAATCGAATTGAGTTTCCACGTAAGTGAATCCGTTAATTCTTGAGATGATTTTTGCAGCATCTTTTCCTAAACCGTTTAAGATAACTCTTAATGGTTTAGTTCTAACTTTATTAGCTTTTTCAGCGATTTTGATTGCACCTTCAGCAGCAGCGAAAGATTCATGTCCAGCTAAGAAAGCAAAACATTCAGTACCTTCATCTAATAACATAGAACCTAAGTTACCATGTCCTAAACCTACTTTACGGTCATCAGCAACTGATCCTGGAATACAGAATGATTGTAAACCAACACCGATTGTTTTTGCAGCGTCTACAGCTTTAACATCTCCATTTTTGATTGCCATTGCAGCACCGACAGTGTATGCCCAACAAGCATTTTCAAAACAGATTGGTTGAGTTGATTTTACGATTTCGTAAACATCAATTCCTTTTTCATCGCAGATAGCTTTAGCTTCTTCGATTGATTTGATATCAAATTTAGCTAGTGCAGCGTTAATTTGATCAATTCTTCTTTCATAACTTTCAAATAATGCCATTTTCGTACCCTCCTATTATTCCTTTCTTGGATCGATGTACTTAGCAGCATCATCGAATCTACCATAAGTTCCAGTAGCTTCTTTCATTGCTTCATTAGCATCTTTTCCAGCTTTAACCATATCCATCATTCTACCTAAGTTAACAAATTCATAACCAATAATTTCATTATTAGCATCTAAAGCGATTCTATTAATATAACCTTCAGTTAATTCAAGATAACGAGGACCTTTAGCTTTTGTTGAATAAGAAGTACCAGTCATACTTCTTAAACCTTTTCCTAAGTCTTCTAATCCAGCTCCAACAGGTAAACCACCTTCAGAGAATGCAGATTGAGTACGTCCATAAACGATTTGTAAGAATAATTCTCTCATTGCAGTATTGATTGCATCGCAAACTAAGTCAGTATTTAAACCTTCTAATAAAGTTTTTCCTACTAATGCTTCTGAAGCCATCGCTGCAGAGTGAGTCATCCCTGAACATCCGATAGTTTCAATTAATGCTTCTTCAATGATACCTTCTTTAACGTTTAATGTTAATTTACAAGCACCTTGTTGAGGAGCACACCAACCGATACCGTGAGTTAAACCAGAGATATCTTTAATTTCTTTAGAATATACCCATTTTCCTTCTTCAGGAATTGGAGCACATCCATGTGAAGCACCTTGAGCGACACTACACATTTGTTCTACTTCGTGTGAATAAATCATTTTTTCTAACTCCCTTCGTGTTTTCGATTATAAATAGCTAGTCATGCTATTTAAGGCGAACTAAAATCACCTGAGTAAAGTATAGAATAAAGCCGAGTTAAAGTCAATGAAACATCAACGATTATCAAAATAAATTCGACAAAATAATCGGTAAAAAAAGGAGTTTATGAATACCTTTTAATATAATATTATTACACTAATAAAAACATATTGAACAGGCTATGAGTATGAAAATACCCATGTTTAATCATCGTAAAGATATATAGGGATAACACTAAGATGATTTTTATTGAAATATGGGGGAGAAATTAAACTACTCAAAGAACCTTTGACTAAAGAAAATTATTTATAATAGCAATTTTTGAAGCAATTAGCATTGTCGAAAATTCAATCTTGAATCATGAATTATTAATCTTATTAAAAAGGAATGGTGTTAAATTCATTAATATCCATTCAATTGGGTATGATCATATTAATATTAAGGCTACCAAGGTATTAGGAATTGGTATTTCAAATAGTCCTTATTCAGTTAGTTCAATTGCGGACTTTATTTCTTTACATATTCCAGTCAGCGCTAAAACATATCATGCTATTAATAAGGATAATTTTTATAAAGGTGAAAGGTAGAATCATTATTATTGATACAGAATGTGATGAATTGATTAATTCAAAGAAATTGGTAGAGTGTTGCGATTAGGCAACTAATGATATGGTAGAAAACACAATCTTGCTTTTAAAAGAGATAATGTAGGATAGAACTTCAGTGTATGAAATTCAACAAAATGTTTAGAATTCATTTTGAGATGATATAATATTGATATTGAGGAGGACGAGAATGAAGATTATTGCATTTGAAGTACGAAGTGACGAGATGGCAGATTTTGAAATTATGAATAATTCAAATAACTTTGAAATAACTTATTATAAGGAATATCTATGCCAAAAAAATTTATCTTTATTGAATGGATATGATGGAATTGCTTTTTTAGGGGAGAGTAAGATCAATCATGAAATTTTAGATGCTATTGCTAAAGCAGGAATTGGAGTTATTGCAACAAGAACAATAGGATATGATCATATTGATATCGAATATGCCAAAGAATTAGGAATAAAGGTTTGTAATTCTAGTTATGGACCGGAAGGAGTTGCAGATTTTACTGTTATGCTAATGCTGTTATCGTTACGTCATTATAAAAAAGCTTTGTGGTTAGGACAGGTAAATGATTATTCTTTACAAGGGCTAGAAGGGCGAGAGATGAAAGATTTAACGATAGGAATTATGGGGACCGGACGAATAGGTCAAGCAGTTTTAAAAAACTTATCCGGCTTTGGAGCTCGTTTATTAGCTTATGATATTCATCAAAATGAAACCGCTAAAATATATGCAACTTATGTCGACCTAGAGCAGTTTTATCAAGAATGTGACATTATTTCTTTGCATATGCCGTATCTTAAAAGTACGCACCATCTAATTAACGATCAAACAATAAGTAAAATGAAAGATGGAATAATCATTATTAACTGTGCTCGGGGGCAATTATGCAATACCGAGTCTTTAATCAGGGGAATCGAAAATAAGAAGATTGGGGCCTTAGGACTTGATGTGGTTGAAGGTGAAGAAGGAATTTATCATCAAGATATGCGTACTGATATAATTAAAAATAAAAATATGGCATATTTACGTCAATTTCCTAATGTTGTCATGACACAACATTTAGCTTTTTATACTGATGCAGCTGTTAGCAGTATGGTTCAATTATCACTTAATGGTCTATGGGCTTGTTATAATGATCTGGATTGGGATAATGAGTTAACAAAAGATTTGTAATCGCAGAAATTTCTGTGATTTTTTTAATGCTTTTTGCTTGCACATAAGGTTAGTATGTGCTAACCTTATTGTAGTTAGGTAAAACTAACTTTGTGTGAATAAATGATTCTTTCTAACCTGGCTTAGTCACCCAGGTTAAGGAATCATGAAGGAGGAAAACAAATGAGTAAAATTAAAAGTGTATATGCCCGTGAGGTCTTGGATTCACGTGGTAATCCTACTATAGAGGTAGAAGTAACTACAGAATGTGGAGCATTCGCTAGTGCGATAGTACCAAGTGGAGCTTCAACAGGTGTTCATGAGGCAGTTGAATTACGTGATGGTGATAAAAACCGTTATTTAGGATTAGGAACAGAAAAAGCAGTAAAAAATGTTAATGAGATTATTGCTAAAGAATTAATTGGTAAAGAAGTAACAAATCAAAGAGAAATCGATGAAACGATGATTGCTTTGGACGGAACACCAAATAAAGGTAAGTTAGGTGCAAATGCAATCTTAGGTGTATCTTTAGCTATTGCTAAATGTGCTGCGACGAGCTTAGATTTACCATTATATCGTTACATTGGAGGAGCTAATGCTTATGTATTACCTACACCAATGATGAATATCATTAATGGTGGAGCTCATGCAGATAATAATGTAGATTTTCAGGAATTTATGATTATGCCGGTTAGCGCTCCAACATTTAAAGAAGCAATCAGAATGGGTGCGGAAGTATTCCATGCTTTGAAAGCCGTTTTAAAAGGAAAAGGATTAAATACAGCAGTTGGTGATGAGGGAGGCTTTGCTCCAAATTTAGCTTCTAATGAAGATGCTATTAAAACTATTCTAGAGGCAGTAGAAAAGGCTGGCTATAAACCAGGTGAAGATATTAAATTGGCAATGGATGTTGCAAGCAGTGAGTTTTACCAAGATGGTAAATATGTATTACCAGGAGAAAATAATAAATCATTTACTTCAAAAGAATTAGTTGATTTTTATGCTGAATTATGTTCTAAATATCCAATTATCTCAATTGAAGATGGTTTAGATCAAGATGATTGGGAAGGTTGGGATTATCTAACTGAGAAGTTAGGGGACAAAGTACAGTTAGTCGGTGATGATTTCTTTGTAACTAATACTAAACGTCTTGAAGAAGGAATTAAACGCGGTGTAGCTAATTCAATCTTAATTAAAGTAAATCAAATTGGTACTTTAACAGAAACTTTAGAAGCTATTGAAATGGCCCAAAAAGCAAATTATACAGCAGTTATCTCTCATAGATCAGGAGAAACAGAAGATACAACTATTGCTGATATTGCGGTAGCAACAAATGCGGGACAAATTAAAACTGGCTCTGCATCAAGAACAGACCGAATTGCTAAATATAATCAATTAATTAGAATTGAAGATCGTCTAGGTAAACAAAGTAAATATTCTGGATTATCAGGATTTTACCAATTGAATAAATAATTTGGATAAATTTTATAAAAACTATTGCATAGTCAGTTAGTCTGTGCTAACATATAGATAGTTAGTTAAAGCTAACTAGAGAAAAGGAGAAATGTATGAAAGTAGTATTTGCATCAAGAACAGGTAATGTTCAAAGTATTGTTGATCGTTTAAGTGTCGACGCCTTAGAAATATCTTCTGGAGATGAGGCTGTTAGCGAGCCGTTTCTCTTAATCACTTATACTGATGGTTATGGTGATGTCCCTATGGAAGTTGAATCATTTTTAAATAGTAATGGTGACCATTTAAAAGGTGTTATAGTTAGTGGTGATCAAGGATACGGTGAAGCATTCTGTAAAGCTGGTGACGTTATTGCTGAACAATACAATGTTCCTTGTCTTTACAAAGTTGAGAATGATGGAACTGATGAAGATATAGAGGAAATTAAAAAAATAATTAATAATCAATAGTTAAATATTTGCTGATAGAGGTTGCTGATATATCATACCTACAACGATAAAATTTCCTAATATAATTATTAGCACTCTTTAAAAGTAAAAAATAGTAAGAAAGGTATCCGTGATAAGCTATTCACCTTTTTCTCGAAGACATAGACGGATACTTCTTACTAAATTATCCCGTCGAAAACAATAATAGATTTAACTATTTTCCAAATTCCTTAAACATAGTAGTGAATTTCCTTTATATCAGTTCATTCTCTAAACATTCGTCCATGGTATTTTGTCCTTGAAATCATGGCATATTAGAAAGTGATAGAAAATGTAATTTATAAAATATCCTTCAAGTTATAAATAATATTTTCAAATGTAACGAACTTTAAATCCACATCCAAGTAAGTGATAAATAATTTAGCCATTATAATTATCATTCTTTACATTAAGTTCGTAACTTTCAAAACCGGAAGCATTCCGGTTTTCTTTTTTTTATTTTATTGGTATAATTATATAAAACGATTGGAGGAAGAGTAGATGATGCACGAATCTGGTGAAATGTATTTGGAAACAATTTTATTATTAAAAAAACAAAACGGTAATGTCCGTTCAATTGATATTGCTCGAGAGTTGGGATTTAGTAAACCAAGTGTTAGTCGTGGTGTAGGCATTCTAAAGAATGACGGATATATTATTGTTGATAGTAAAGGATATATTGAACTAACTGAAAAAGGAACGGAAAAGGCTACTGCTGTTTATGAAAAACATGAATGTCTTACAGAATTTTTAATGCATACTGCAAAGGTTTCTAAAGAAGTAGCTGAGGATGATGCTTGTAAGATTGAACATATTATAAGTGATGAAGTATTTGAAGGAATTAAAAAGTTTTTAAACAAGTAATTGAACGTAAGATGCAAGAAGGCTTCTTACGTTTTCTTGGTTTTTTAAGATTTTTATATTTTATAACAGGGAGAGGTTGTTATGAAAACAAATGAACTTGAAAAATTATTGGGGACTACAAAGGATACCTTACGTTATTATGAAAAGGAGGAATTAATTTCGCCATCACGTGATGATAATGGTTATCGTAATTATAGTCATGAAGATATTCGAATAATAAAAAATATTATTATGTTGCGCTCTTTTGATCTTTCAATTACAGACATCAGACGTATATTTAACAATGAAATTTCTTTAAATACATGTTTGAATCAGAAAAAAGAATATTTATTAAAAGAGATAGGTAAAAAGCAGAGAATCATTGATTTAATTGAAAAAAACTTATCACGCAAGAAAGCTTTTTAGGTTATTTAAAAATTCCAGTAGACATTGAAAATAAAGTACACGTTCTTTTCTCAAATGAAGAAATAATGATTAGGGAGAACATAAGAAAGGATTGTCAAATATAATTATCAGGATATCAAAAGAGTGGTTTTTTCGATATGTTACAGAACTTATATTCCGGCGTTAGCTGGCGATCATGGGTATTTGCTATTTGCAATGTGGTCACATATTGGATTATTATCACGGTATTTATATAGATTTGGATATATATGCTGAATATAGTTGTCATTTATTTGAGAGTATTTCTCTAGATAATATTCATGAAATCTTTGCTATTTTAAAAGATAAGGATATCATAATCGAAGATCCGCTCAATTTGAACGGTATTTTTACCCAATATCAAAATTTGTCTGAGCTTGAAAAATATTTTGATAATAATATGTCTAAATAGCAAAAAAATATGGCTTGGATAACCCTTGAGGTAGCGAAATTTCTCAACAGATTGATAAGCTTCATACTTATATAAATAATACTGAAAAGGGGGAGAAGAGGAAATAAATTATTTATATTAAAGTCTTTAATAAATAGTAGTTTTCCTAAACGTACGTTAGTTATTTTGATTTTAGTTTTTAATTGCTCCGCTATCTCTTTTTATCATAGGAGTGATTATATTTGCCTTTAAATAGATAATTTCATGATTTTTAATAAGTAAAACGGGTAATTGATTTAATAAATTTAATTCATTGACAATAAAATTTTATTGATTTATGCTTGGATTATGAGTTACCGGTGGCTCTTATAAAAAGGAGCGAAAAATTATGTATCATTCAAGATTTAAAGGAGAACATTATCAGATTGGATTTAAGTGGGGGAGAAATTTATTAAAACATAAGCAACTGTTTTTAACTAATGTACCCTTTGAAATTACTTTAGAGCACTATGATTTTGCTTTACAATGTTTACCGATTTATCAAAAATTTTTCCCAGAAATTATTGAAGAAATAAGGGGAATTGCTGATGGACAAAAATGTTCATTTAAAAGTATTTGTGCTGTTTTGTTGAGTATGTACTGCATTGTTCCAGAAGTACATTGTTCTTGTTTTGCTTTTAGAAATGAAAATGAAATCTTATTTGGACGAAATAGTGATTTTTTAACAAAAATTGAAAAACTGTATACTAATTGTATATATCAATTTACTAATGATTCATATGCGTTTAATGGCAACACTACAGCGTGCGTTGAGATGGAAGATGGTATCAACGAGTATGGTTTAGCAATTGGATTAACTGCTGTTTATCCGACTGTAAAACAACTGGGGCTAAATGCCGGAATGATGCTGCGGCTATTTTTGGAGAAGTGTAAAACAGTTGATGAAGTAATTCAATTGTTGAATACATTACCGATTGCTTCAAGTCAAACTTTTACACTGGTTGATACTGGTGGTGATATTGCATTGATTGAGTGCAATAGTAAACAAATTAAAATCAATAGAAATAATCAGAATGCTTTTGCAACTAACTGGTTCTTTAGTGAAGCAATGCGGGAATATAATAATCATCTTATTGATAATTGGCAAGCTCAAAAGCGCTATCAAACTATCAAAGAAGCGATTTTAACTGATAAAATCAACGATTTTAATGATGCGGCTGCTTTATTATCAGGTAGGTATGGTTATATTTGTCAGTACGATCGAAAAACAGGGAAGGATACAGTTTGGTCGGTCATATATGATGTGAAAAATAAAAGGATTTTTCGAGTTGAAGGAAACCCTTCACGAAAATCCTTTATGGAAGATAAAAGATTTAAGTTCAAGTGATTAGATGAATGCTATAACTGATTGAAAATAAACAGGTTTTTATTTTGATTTAAACAGAAAGATAAAAAAGTAAATGAAAACATGATATGATGATTCCACTAAAGTAGACACACGAAATAACCAAATGGGTATCTATGGAGGTGGGAGCATATCACTAAGTTAGCCGGGTTAAAAATTTTATTTGTTTTGTGTATCTACCTGACAGCCCTTGGATTAATTTCTATCTTACTTTTTTATTTTTGACAATTAGGACAATAATAGATACTACCACCTAGATATTGTTCTTTTTTTATTTCACAGTGACAGATTGGGCAACCACTTTTATAAGATTTAGCGCATAAGATAGTTTTGTAACCACCAGGATTTCCGTATATATCTTTTTCACTGTCTCGACCGTGGTTTTCGACCATCTTTGTTAGAGTTCTAATAATCGCATCATATAAATTTTTTATATCTTGTTCATTTAATGTCTTAATCCTTCGTTTGGGAAAGAGTTTGGCATTAAACATAATATCTTGAGCAACACCATTACCAATCCCTAAAATTCTTTGCTTAGTTGCTAAAAAGGCTTTAATACTGAGTTTTTCAGTTTCATCAGTAATTAATGTTTTAAAGTAATTAAGAGTAAATTCTTGATCTAAAGGACCAATACTGGTTAATTCTGTTTGATAATATTCATTATTTGATCCTGTTATTTGATCAAAAAGTCCAATAAAACAATACATTGATGTTGTTACATTGATGAAACTTTGATCAGCAAAAGTAATTAGTAATTTGCTTTTTTTTAATTTAGTTGGTTTTTGGTAGTAGCGAATATTAGCGCCGTCACGAAAGGTTAAACGGTAATTCTCAATTACTATTTCAACATAGTAATTTCGCTTAATAATACCTGTTACTTTTTTACCAACTAATAATTCCTTGTATGAATTAGGATTTCCTTCATAAAAAGTAAATTTATGATCAGTGTAGTTACCCCCGAGATCAATTATAGTCTTACCAAGTATTTCTTTTTCCAAGTCATCAGCAATTGCATATGCTTCAGGAAGTTCAATCATCTTTCTCACCAGCCTTATATTAATATTCTAACATAGATACTGATTTAAAAACATCATAATAAATAAAAAAGCAAAGTGTTTAGATGATATGATTCCCTCTTAAATAGATTTTGGTTATTTGCCTTGGCTATTTAAAGATAATTATATCAAATATGTCTTTGCTCTTAATTTAAGCCTTGTCGACTTTTTTTAAAATACATTAAATCGGTTGCCTGCATTCCGTTTTCAATTATCTTATTAGGATAATAGTCAATAAAGAAATTTTCAATCCGATGACTATAAACATATCCTAAACGTGTATAAAAAGTGATATTTTCAAGACTGGAATTTGCAGTACCAACTAGAAAAGTATCATATGAATTGTACGTTTCTTCAATAAATTTGATTAATGCTTTGGCATAGCCGTGACCACGATGTTCACTTAATGTAAGGAGATTTTTGATTTCAACTTCGCCATCAATTATTTCTACTGCAATGAATGAAACTGGTTCGTCTTTTAAATAAAAGCCATACAGAGCACCATTTTCTAGGTAATCTCTAACTAAATTAATATTAGGATCACTTTCAGTTAAAAGGTGATCATAATCCATTTTATTGTTTATTTCTTTTATCATTGTTTTCACTTCCCAAGATGTATTATAACAAAGTTTTATCTAATGTAAAAGAATCTAATTATATGATATACTAATGGACAAAGGAGTGCAGCAAAGATGAAGAAAATATTAATTTGTTTGATGATGTTATTTTTAGTGGTTGGCTGCTCATCATCGAATCAAAAGAATAAAAAAGAAGAAACAGTCAAGAAAGAAGAAAAAACAGAAGAAAAAGAGCCTGTCAATACTAGTATTAAATTAAATTTTGCAGGGGATTGTACATTGGGAAATTATGCAGGACAAGCTTATGATGGATCGTTTAATCAAGAGTATGCCAAACAGGGAAATGATGCTACATATTTTTTTAAGAATGTCAAAAATGTTTTCGAAAATGATGACCTTACAATTGTTAATCTTGAAGGCCCATTGACAAGTGCGACTTCACATGTAGAAAAACAGTTTCCTTTTAGCGGACCAAAAGAATATGTTAATATTTTAACTAGCGGTAGTGTTGAGCTGGTTTCTATTGCCAATAATCATTCAGAAGATTATTATGAACAAGGGATGACGGATACTAAGCAAGTACTTGATGAAAAGGGAATTGGCTATTTTGGCTATGAAACGTCATGTGTCAAGGAAATTAAAGGAATTAAAATTGGCTTTTTGGGGTATCGTTCAATGTCTTTATCAATGAATAACGAAAAAGGGCGTGCAACAATTAAAGCAGCAATCAATGACTTGAAAAATAACCAGGGAGCTAATGCCGTAGTCGTTTTTTATCACTGGGGAATTGAGCGGGAATACTATGCGAATAGTGATCAGCGTGAGTTAGCAAAATTTTCAATAGATAGTGGTGCGGATTTAGTTATGGGTTCACATCCGCATGTTGTTCAAGGAACAGAAGAATATAATGGAAAACAAATCGTTTATTCATTAGGAAACTTTTGTTTTGGTGGAAATCGCAACCCTAGTGATACAGATTCAATGATTTACTCAATTACAATGAATTTCACTGATGGTGTTTATACTGGAGATAGTCACGAAATTATTCCTTGTTCAGTTACCTCGGTTAAAGGACGAAATAATTATCAGCCAATAATTTTAGAAGGTAATGAAAAAGAGAGAGTACTAACTAAAATACAAAAATATAGTTACTAGAAGATGGGATAAAACCATCTTTTATTATAAAATAATATATATAATATTTGTAATCTCATTATATTAGCTTTATAATTAACATAGAGGGTGATAATTATGAAGCGCAAATTAGTATATTTTCTTTATAGTGGTTATATTGTTTTCTTGGTTGGGTTATTGGGAAGCCGTTTTGCTAATAGTATCAGTAAAGGTACTTTAAATATTATCTGTTTATTTATTTTTATTGGTGTTTTAGCTTTTTGTTGTGGTGGTTTTGTTGGTTATCCAACTCGTCAAATTGATACAGAACAGACCATCAAAGATAAGTTAGAAAGCCGTGATGATGCTATTTTAATCAAAGAGTTGTTTATAATGACAATTCCGTTATTAATTATTTTTATTATCAATTATTTTTGTTGAGTTTAAAATGCGACAATTTTTTTGTAAATGCTTGAATCTTGAATCAATAAATGATATTATGCAAATAGTTATACGACTGACGGAAGTGGAATTAACCACAGGGAGTATAATCATGTAAGAGCCGACCGTCTGGGCAAGAGTCTGGACGAGTGTAGGCTCTTTTTTAATTCTTTGGTCAAATTGCTTGTTTTGAGGGCGAAAAGAGTGGTTTTAAAACAACTGTACTGGTTGAGAAAAAAGCCGAAATATGATATAAATTAGGTGTATTTTTGTTTTGATTATTGGTGACCTTAGAATGTTTATTTAAAAATTATATTTGAAAGGGTGGCGTTATGTTAACTGATGTTGAAATTGCACAAAGTGCAAAGATGAAACCAATTAGTGAGATTGCTAAAAAGGTTGGTTTAGAAGGTGATGATTTAGAATTATATGGTAAGTATAAAGCCAAGATTGCACTTGAGGCGATTAATCGGCTGGAAAACAATCCTGATGGAAAATTGATCTTGGTTACTGCAATTAATCCTACTCCAGCTGGGGAAGGTAAGACGACAACGATGATCGGATTGTCTCAAGCCTTAAATAAGTTAGGAAAAAAATCAGTTGTGGCAATGAGAGAACCATCTTTAGGGCCATGTTTTGGGATCAAAGGTGGAGCTGCCGGTGGAGGATATGCACAAGTAGTTCCAATGGAAGATATTAATTTACATTTTACTGGTGATATCCATGCAATCACTGCTGCTAATAATCTTATTGCGGCAATGCTTGATAACTCTATTCATCAGGGAAATCCTCTAAATATCGATGTACGTAATATTGTTTGGAGAAGAGTTGTTGATTTAAATGATCGCGCTTTACGTAATACTATCTGTGGTCTTGGCGGAAAAGTCAATGGAATGCCTCGAGAAGACGGTTTTGATATTACTGTCGCTAGTGAAGTAATGGCAATTTTATGTTTGGCAACGAGCCTTGAAGATTTAAAAGAACGAGCAGGTAAAATGATCGTTGCTTATGACTATGCTGGAAATCCAGTTACAGTAAATGATATTGAAGCAACTGGTGCAGTTACTTTATTATTAAAAGACGCAATTAAACCAAACTTAGTACAAACATTAGATCATACGCCGGTCTTTGTTCATGGGGGACCGTTTGCTAATATTGCTCATGGATGTAACTCAGTGATGGCAACTAAATTAGCTATTAAATTAGGTGATTATGCAATTACAGAAGCAGGATTTGGTGCTGATTTAGGAGCAGAAAAATTCTTAGATATAAAATGTCGTCAAGCTAATCTTGATCCTCAAGCAGTTGTGATCGTTGCAACTGTTAGAGCGCTAAAAATGCATGGTGGTGTTGATAAAAAAGAGTTAGGCACAGAAAATCTTGAAGCTTTAGCAAAAGGAATTAAAAATTTAGAAAAACATATTGAAAATATTGCGAAATATAACCTGCCTTCAGTGGTAGCAATCAATGCTTTTCCAACTGATAGTGAAGCAGAGTTGCAATTATTAAAAGATACATGTAATAAAATGGGTGTTGATGTAGCTATTTCTAAAGTATGGGAAAAAGGTGCTGATGGGGGAATCGAGCTTGCTGAAAAACTATTAGAAATCTTAGATACTAAAGAAGCTAATTATCAACCATTATATGATTTAAATTTATCAATCAAAGAAAAAATTGAAACTATCGCGAAAGAAATCTATGGTGCTGACGGAGTAGCGTTTGATAAAAAAGTATTAACAAAGATGAAAAAGTACGAAGCACAAGGATTAGCTGATTTACCAATCTGTGTAGCTAAGACCCAATACTCTTTATCTGATCAACCGACGCTGCTTGGTCGCCCTAGGGGATTTACGATTAAGATTAATGATCTTATCCCATCTGCTGGAGCAGGATTTTTAGTAGCTATCTCTGGAAGTATTATGAGAATGCCAGGATTACCAAAACGTCCGGCAGCGGTTAATATGGACATTGATAAAGATGGTAAGATAGTAGGCTTATTCTAAAAGTGACTCATTGTCACTTTTAGTGGTTTAAAAAGAAAGGAAGAAATTATGAAAGTAGCAATTATTATGGGTTCTACAAGCGATTTAAGTAAGGTTGAACCAGCAATTGGAATTTTGAAAGACTATGGTGTTGAAGTAAATGTAAGATGTCTTTCAGCTCATCGGGCACATTTAGGATTAAGTACATTTATTAAAGAAACAGAAACTGATGGAACCGAAGTAATTATTACAGCGGCTGGAATGGCAGCAGCTTTACCTGGAGTTGTCGCTTCTCAAACAGTATTGCCAGTTATCGGGGTACCAATTAGCGGGGCTACATTAGATGGTATGGATGCGTTACTATCAATCGTTCAAATGCCTTCAGGAATTCCTGTGGCTACTGTGGCAATTAACGGGAGCAAGAACGCTGCATATTTGGCGTTACAAATCATGGCAATCAAACATGATAAGATTAAAGAAAAGTTATTAGCATATCGTAAAGATATGGAAAAGCAAGCAATGAGTGCTAATGAAGAAGTTATTGCAAAATATAAATAAAAGATAAGAGGAGAAATCAAAATGGCAGAATTATTATATGAAGGAAAAGCAAAACAAGTTTACAAAACAGATAAAGAAGATGAATATTTGATTCATTATAAAGATGACGCAACTGCTGGAAATGGTGTAAAACATGATCAGTTTGAAGGTAAGGGAGTTTTAAACAATACAATTTCTTGCATTATCTTTGATATGTTAGAAGAAGCAGGAATTAAAACTCATATGATCAAGAAATTAAATGAACGAGATATTTTAGTAAAAAAAGTTGATATCTTCCCATTAGAAGTAATTATTAGAAATATTACAACAGGGTCTTTTTGTAAAAGATTAGGAGCTCCTGAAGGAATCGTTTTAGACGAACCAATTTTTGAATTAAGTTATAAAAATGATGATTATGGTGATCCATTGATTAATGAAGATCACGCAGTTGCCTTAAAACTATGTACAAGAGAAGAATATAATTTTATTAAACAAGAAACATTAAAAATAAATGAATTATTAAAGGAATTTTTCTTAAGCTTAAATTTAAAATTAGTTGATTTTAAAATTGAATTTGGGAAAACACCTGATGGTCAAATCTTGTTAGCTGATGAAATTTCTCCAGATTCTTGTCGTTTATGGGATGTTGAAACTAATCAAAAATACGATAAAGATGTATTTAGACAAGATATTGGTGATTTAATCGAAACTTATAAAGCAGTATTAGCAAGAATGCAAAAATAATAAAGGAGATTAAAAAATGGATTACAAAAAGGCTGGAGTAGATATTGAAGCAGGATACAAATCAGTTGAATTAATGAAAAAACACGTTAAGGAAACAATGCGTCCGGAGGTTTTAGGTGGTCTTGGTGGTTTTGCAGGAGCATTTGATTTAAGTGCAATCAAAGATATGGATGAACCTGTTCTTTTATCAGGAACTGATGGATGCGGAACAAAAGTAAAACTTGCTTTTGTAATGGATAAACATGATACAATTGGTATTGATGCAGTTGCAATGTGTGTTAATGATATTGCCTGTTCAGGTGGAGAACCATTGTTCTTCCTTGATTATATTGCGTGTGGAAAAAACTATCCGGAAAAAATTGCGACGATCGTAAGTGGGGTTGCTGAAGGCTGTAAACAATCTGGTTGTGCTTTAGTTGGTGGTGAAACAGCGGAACATCCTGGATTAATGCCTGAAGACGACTATGATCTAGCTGGTTTTGCAGTTGGGGTGGTTGATAAAAAAGATATTATTAATGGTGAAAACATTAAACCAGGTGATGTTTTAGTGGGAATTGCTTCAAGTGGAGTTCATAGTAATGGATTCTCATTAGTTCGAAACGTATTTGAGATGAATAAAGAAACCTTAGATACATATTATGATGAACTTGGAAAAACATTAGGTGAAGCCCTAATTGCACCAACTAGAATTTATGTAAAAGCATTAAAAAATGTTAAAGATGCTGGGGTAAGAATAAAAGGCTGCTCTCATATAACTGGTGGTGGTTTTGATGAAAATATCCCAAGAATGTTACCCGATGGAGTAAAAGCAGTTATTAAAAAAGATAGCTATAAAGTACCCGCAATTTTTGATCTGATTGCTAAAAAAGGTGATATTGCAGAGGAAATGATGTATAACACATTTAACATGGGATTAGGTATGGTCATTGCGTTAGATCCAGCTGATATTGAAACTAGTATGGCGGCAATTAAAGCAGCAGGTGATGAATGTTATATTATTGGAAGTATTGAAGCAGGTGACAAAGGAGTGCAATTATGCTAAAAATTGCTGTCTTTGTTTCTGGGGGAGGAACAGACTTGCAATCGGTCATTGATGCTGTTAAAAATAACAGCATCAATGGTGAAATTGCAATCGTTATTTCTAATCGTAAGAATGCATATGGACTTGAACGTGCAAGACAGGCAGGAATTGAAACTGCTGTAGTGCGTAAAGATGATGAATTAATTGTTAAAATGTTAAAAGAACGCAATGTTGGTCTAGTTGTTTTAGCGGGATATTTAGCGATCCTTACGGATGTATTGATTGATGCTTATCCTAATAAAATTATTAATATTCATCCTTCATTGATTCCATCATTTTGTGGACCAGGGCATTATGGAATGCATGTTCATGAAAAAGTTTTAGCGCGAGGGGTAAAAGTGACTGGTGCAACAGTTCATTTTGTTAGTAGTGAGGTTGACGGAGGACCGATTATTCTTCAAGAGGCGTGCAATATTGATGATTTAGATAATGCTGAAGATATCCAAGCACGGGTATTAGAAATTGAACATCGCATTTTACCTAAAGCAGTTGCTTTATTTTGTGATGGTAAAATTATTGTTGAAAATGAAAGGGCTAAGGTGATTTAAAATGAAAAGAGCATTAGTTAGTGTTACTAATAAAGATGGTATCGTTGATTTTTGTAAAGGCCTAGTAGATTTAGGTTTTGAAATTGTTTCCACTGGGGGAACGATGGCTAAATTACAAGCAGAAAATGTACCATGTATTGCAATTGATGATGTAACCGGATTTCCTGAAATCTTAGATGGTCGAGTTAAAACTTTACATCCAAAAGTTCATGGGGGATTATTATTCCGTCGTGATCTTCAAGAACACGTTGACACAGTTAAAAAAATGGACATCCAACCAATTGATGTGGTTTGTGTTAATTTATATGAATTTGAAAAAGCGTTAAAAGCTGGTAAACCGATGGAAGATATGATTGAAAATATCGATATTGGGGGACCATCGATGATTCGTTCAGCAGCAAAGAATTTTAAAGATGTTTTAATCGTTACCGATCCTGCTGATTATGATAACGTCTTAACTGCAATCAAAGATAAAACTGATGATTTTGATTTTAGATTAAATCTTGCATATAAAGCATTTTCAACTACTGGCGCTTATGATGCGATGATTTCTCGTTATTTTGCAGGTGTTGTAGGGGATGATTTCCCAGATACTTTAAACATTTCCTTAAAGAAAACGGAACATTTGCGTTATGGTGAAAATTCTCAACAAAGAGCTAACGGCTATGTTGATCCATTTGTGCAAGAAACTTTATTGGATTATGAACAATTACACGGTAAAGAAATTTCTTTCAACAATGTTAATGATTTATATGGTGCTATTGCCGTAGTACGTGAATTTAAAGATCAAATTGTTACAGCTGCGATTAAACATTCAACTCCTTGTGGGGTAGCGATTGGCAAAGATGGTTATGATTCTTATATGAAAGCTTATGAGGCTGATCCTCAAAGTATTTTTGGCGGAATTGTAGCAGTAAATTATAAAATCGATAAAAAAACGGCTGAAGAAATGCATAAGATCTTCTTAGAAATCGTAGCTGCACCTGACTTTGATGATGATGCTTTAGAAGTATTGAAGAAAAAGAAAAATTTACGAATCTTAAAACTTAAAAATCTATATGCGCGTGAAGCTAAATATGATATTAAATATTTAGAGGGTAAAGTTTTAGTTCAAGATATCAATACTGAAATGATTAAAGAAATGAATTGTGTAACAACTGCCAAACCTACAGAAGCTCAACTTAAAGATATGGAATTTGGTATGCGGGTCGTTAAATTTGTAAAGTCAAATGCTATTTGTATCGTTAAAGATGGTGTTACATTGGCTGTTGGTGGTGGACAAACATCAAGAATCTGGGCTTTAGAAAATGCGATTATCAATAATAAAGATAAAGATTTTAAAGGTGCAGTTCTTGCTAGTGATGCCTTTTTCCCATTTAGCGATTGTGCTGAGGTAGCATATAAAGCTGGAATTGGAGCAATCGTCCAACCAGGGGGATCGGTTCGAGATCAAGATTCAATTGATTTCTGTAATGAGAAAGGTATCCCAATGGTATTTACTGGATACAGACATTTTAGACATTAATAGAAAGGCCTAGAATATATGAAAGTACTTGTAATTGGTAGTGGTGGTCGTGAACACGCCATTGCGTATAAATTGAATCAAAGCAGTAAGGTAGATAAAATCTATGCGATTCCAGGGAATCCGGGAATTGCTAAAATTGGTGAGTGTATTGATGGTAAGGTTGAAGATAATGAAATGATCGTTAATTTTGCTAAAGAACATCAAATTGATTTAACTGTTATAGGACCAGAGGTACCACTTTGTAATGGTCTAGCAAATGATTTAGAGGCAGCCGGGTTAATGGCTTTTGGGCCAACTAAACATGCAGCTACATTGGAAGGTAGTAAAGCTTTTTCAAAAGACTTTATGATTAGACACAGTATTCCAACTGCTAAATATAAAGAAGTTAATAGTTATGATGAAGCCGTTAAAGCAATTAGCGAATTTGATTATCCGTTAGTTATTAAGGCTGATGGTTTAGCAGCAGGAAAAGGAGTCGTTATTGTTGACAACCATGAAGATGCTACTGTAACTTTAAAAGAAATGATGATTGACGGAAGTCTTGATGGAGCAGGAAGTAAAGTTGTTTTAGAAGAATTTTTAACCGGATTTGAATGTTCACTTCTTTGTTTTACAGATGGAGAAACAATTGTTCCAATGGTAAGTGCTAAAGATCATAAACAAATTTTTGATGGGAATAAGGGTCCTAATACTGGTGGTATGGGAACTGTTTCACCAAATCCATTTATGCCAGAAGGTATGGATGAGGTAATTAAAAGAGATATTCTTGATCCTTTTATGCAAGGATTAAAAGATGATAATATGGACTATCGCGGTGTTGTGTTTATTGGTTTAATGATTGAAGATGGTAAAGCGAAAGTATTAGAATTTAATGTTCGTTTTGGTGATCCTGAAACACAATCAATTATGCTTCGCTTAGATAGTGATCTATATGATATCATGGTTGGTTGTGCTACAAAAACTTTAAAAGATGTTGAAGTTAAATGGAATAATCAACACGTTGCTTGTTTAGTTCTTTCAAGTGGAGGATATCCAGGTAATTATCAAAAAGGAATTGAAATAGAGAATATTGATGACTGTGATGACTGTGTTGTTTTCCATGCGGGGACAGCAATCAAAGATGGAAAATTAGTTACTAATGGTGGTCGGGTCTTAAATATTTGTGCTACAGGAGTTTCATTAGATGAGGTTCGTGAAAAAGTTTATGCGGTAGCAAAAAAGATTGATTTTGAAGGCAAATATTACCGAAGTGATATCGGACTTAGATAGGGGGATGAAAATGAGTGATGTAAAGCGTATTTACGTTGAAAAAAGAACAGCGTATGCAACAGAAGCAAACGAAATTAAACATAATTTAATTGAACAATTAGGGTTAGAAATTGATACCTTAAGAATTATCAACCGTTATGATGTTCAAGGAGTTAGTGATGGCATTTTAAAACAAGGAATCAACACTATCTTGGCTGAACCAATGGTCGACGATGTTTATCAAGAAGAATTTCCTACTAATAATCAAGAAGTAGTTTTTGCAATCGAATTTTTACCTGGTCAATATGATCAAAGAGCAGATTCATGTGAACAATGCTTTGCTATTTTAACAGGGAATAGTAGTGCTAAAGTTAAATGTGCACGGGTATTTGCCATTACTTTTAAAGGCGATAAAGATGAAATTTTGACGAAGATTCAAAGCTTCTTGATTAATCCTGTTGATCAGCGTCTTGCTATTTTAGAAAAACCAGCTGATTTAAATGATGTTGCTCCAGAAATTAAACCGGTGCCTACAATTAATGGGTTTAATGAATTAGATAAAACCGGTCTTGAAAAGTTCTTAACTGACAATGGTATGGCTATGAACTATGAAGATTTAAAAGTAACTCAAGATTATTTTAAAAATGAAGAAAAAAGAGATCCTACTGAAGCTGAATTAAAAGTATTAGATACTTATTGGTCTGATCACTGCCGGCATACAACATTTGCAACAGTTATTACAGATTTAGATATTGAAAATGGAGCTTTTAAAGAGATCTTAGAAAAGGATATTGAGGATTATAAAACTAGTCGTCATTTAGTTTATGGTATTGATACAAAACGACCTTTAACATTGATGGATTTAGCCACAATCTCAATGAAAGAGTTACGTAAAACTGGTTATTTAGATGATTTGGAAGTATCTGAAGAAATTAATGCCTGCTCAGTTGAGATTACGGTACATACAACTGATGGTGATGAGCAATGGTTATTAATGTTTAAAAATGAAACACATAACCATCCAACTGAAATTGAGCCATTTGGTGGAGCTGCTACTTGTTTAGGTGGAGCAATCCGGGATCCGTTATCTGGTCGCGCTTATGTATATCAAAGTATGCGGATTACAGGGGCTGGAGATCCTCGTAAATCATTAGCAGAAACAATGGCTGGTAAGTTACCTCAACGTAAATTGTGTCAAGAATCTGCCCATGGTTTTTCCTCTTATGGTAACCAAATTGGGTTAACTACAGGTTATGTTCATGAAATTTATGATGACGGATATGTAGCTAAAAGAATGGAATTAGGAGCAGTTGTTGCAGCGGCACCAAAAGAACAAGTAAAACGTCTAGAACCTTTAAAAGATCATATAGTTTTATTGATTGGTGGTCGTACTGGACGTGATGGTATTGGAGGAGCGACAGGTTCTTCTAAATCTCACGATGTTAAATCAATTGAAACAGCTGGGGCTGAAGTTCAAAAAGGAAACCCGGTTGAAGAAAGAAAAATTCAACGTTTATTTAGAAATAAAGAAGTTAGTGAAAAAGTGGTTCGTTGTAATGACTTTGGAGCTGGTGGTGTTTGTGTTGCCGTTGGTGAATTAGCTCCAGGATTAGTAATCGATTTAGATGCAGTCTTGAAAAAATATGAAGGGTTAACAGGAACAGAGTTAGCTATTTCTGAATCACAAGAACGAATGGCTATTGTAATTGATGAAAAAGATGCGGATTTCATTAAAGCTGAGTGTGCTAAAGAAAACCTAGAAGTAGTTCAAGTTGCAGTGGTTACTGATCAAAACAGATTAGTAATGAAACATATGGGTGAAGATATTGTTAATATTTCTCGTGATTTTCTTGATGCTGCAGGCGCTAAACGTTATCAAAATGTTAAGATCACTTTACCAGATTTTGAAAAGACACCTTTTGATAAACAGTCACAAACTAGTTTTGTTGAAACTGTGAAAGAAACTTTATCAAAATTAAGTGTTGCTTCACAAAAAGGGTTAATTGAAAGATTTGACTCTTCAATTGGTAATGGAACAGTATTATCACCATTTGGTGGAATTAAATATCATACTGAAACTGAAGGAATGGCAGCATTGATTCCAGTGTTAGGAAAAGAGACAACAACAGCTTCAGTTATGACTTATGGTTATAATCCATTGATTTCAAAATGGTCACCATATCACGGAGCAATGTATGCAATTGTTGAATCGGTAGCGAAGATTGTGGCTATGGGTGGAAATTATCATACAATTAGATTTTCATTCCAAGAATACTTTGAGAAACTTCTAGACAACCCAATTACTTGGGGAAAACCAACGGCTGCTTTATTAGGGGCATACCGTGTTCAAAGTGCGTTAAAATTAGCTTCAATTGGTGGAAAAGACAGTATGTCAGGATCTTTTGAAGATTTACATGTACCACCAACTCTAGTTTCTTTTGCTATTACAAGTGGAGATGTTAATGATATCATGACACCTGAAATTAAAGAAACTGGTCATGTTTTAGCTGAAATTATTATTAATAAAGATCAATATCATATATTTGATTTTAATCATCTTCAAAAACAATACGATGCGATTATGGAATTAATGAAAGATAAGAAAATCTATAGTGCTTATACTGTTAAAGATGGTGGTGTTATTGAAGCCGTTAGTAAAATGGCTTTTGGTAATGGTGTTGGAGTAGCTTTTAATAATGAAAATAGTCTTGAAAGCTACATAGTGCGTGATTATGGTAATATTATTATTGAGGTTAAATCTGAAAAAGATTTAAGTATCTTTGATAATTATCGTATTGTTGGAACTACTAATGATAGTGAATTATTATCTTATGGTGGTGAAACAATTTCATTAGATGAAGCTTATGCAATTAATAAAGCGCCTCTAGAAAAAGTATATCCAACAAGAGAAAAAGCACCTACTAGTAAAATCAAAGTGGCAGCTTGTAAAACAAGATCAGATCTTAAACCAAAAGTAACAGTAGAAACACCTCTAGTTGTTATTCCAGTATTCCCAGGAACTAACTGCGAATATGATTCAAAACGTGCTTTTGAAAAAGCGGGAGCTAAAGTTCAATTAGTTTTAATTAGAAATAAGAATGAACAAATGCTTAAAGATTCAATTGATGAATTAGAAGTTGCCATTAAACAAGCTAATATTGTAATGTTACCAGGTGGTTTTAGTGCTGGCGATGAACCTGAAGGTTCTGGTAAATTTATTGCCACAGTATTGAAGAATCCACGTTTAAAAGCAGCAATTACGGATTTATTAGATAATCGTGATGGTTTAATGATCGGAATTTGTAATGGATTCCAAGCATTAGTTAAATTAGGATTATTACCATATGGTAAAATTCAAGAAATGTCTAAAGATGATCCAACATTAACATTCAATACAATTGGTCGCCATGTTTCTCAGATGGTTGATACGCGTATTGGAAGTGTTAAATCACCATGGTTAAAATATGTCAATGTTGATGATATTCATACAATTCCAGTAAGTCATGGAGAAGGGCGTTTTGTAGCTCCTGAGGAAGTGATTGAAGAATTGTTTGAAAATGGACAAGTGTTCTCACAATATGTTGATCCTAATCGTAAGGTAACAATGCAAACACCATACAACCCTAATGGTTCAATGTATGCGATTGAAGGAATTGTTTCTCTAGATGGACGTGTTATTGGTAAGATGGGACATAGTGAGCGTCAAGGTGAAAACCGCTTTAAAAATGTTTATGGTGAAATGGACCAAAAATTATTTGAAGCTGGTGTAGATTATTTTAAAGGTGGAAAATAGAATGGAAAAACAAGAATTTGAATGTCTAACCCTGTGTCCATTAGATGGTCGCTATTCAGGTGTTAAAGATGCTTTAGGAGAATATTTCTCTGAATATGCATTAGTTAAATATAGAGTTTTCGTTGAGATTCAATGGCTAAAGTTCTTAATTGAAAATGTTGAAAGTGACGTTTTAGCTAAATTTGATTTACAAGATATGGATAAACTTACTACTATTTCAAGTGAGTTTAATTACGACTCTTTTGCTCGAATTAAAGAAATTGAAAATACAACACGCCATGATGTTAAAGCAGTGGAGTATTTTATTGATGAAAAAGTTGATGCTTTAGGATTTGGATATTTACAAAGCTTTGTTCACATTGGTTGTACATCTGAAGATATTAATAATACTTCATATGCTTGCATGCTAAAATATGGATTAAAAGATGTATGGTTACCAAAAGCTAAAGAATTTGCTGCTATCATTGATAAATGGGCTGAAGAACATAGTAATGATGCTATGTTGGCGCATACTCATGGACAACCTGCAACACCAACAACAATTGGTAAAGAATTTAAAGTTTATGCTTATCGTTTTTTGTCTAGTATTGAAAATGTTGAAGCAGTTAAAATCAAAGCTAAGTTCAATGGTGCAACAGGTAACTATAGTGCTATTTTAACGGCTTTCCCTAATGAAGATTGGCAAGTTTTAGCAAAAAAATTTGTTGAAGAGTACTTAGGTTTAACATTTAACCCATTGACTACTCAAATTGAAAGTCATGATTATACTTGTCATATTTTGGATGGTATTCGTCATTTCAATAATGTATTAGTCGATTTTGATGTTGATATGTGGCTGTATATTTCAATGGAATACTTTAAACAAATTCCAGTTAAAGGTGAAGTTGGAAGCAGTACTATGCCACATAAAGTAAATCCTATTCGCTTTGAAAACAGTGAAGCTAATATTGATATGTCTAATAATATCTGTATTGCTTTATCTAATAAACTTCCTAAGTCAAGAATGCAAAGAGACTTATCAGACTCTTCAAGCCAAAGAAATTTAGGTTTAGCATTTGGTTATTCTTTACAAGCCATCAATGAAACGATGAATGGGTTGGCTAAGTGTGTAGTTAATAAAGACAAACTAGCTAGTGACTTAAATGAAAAATGGGAAGTATTAGCAGAACCAATTCAAACAATGTTAAGAAAGTATGGAGTACCTGATGCTTATGATACTTTAAAAGCTTTAACAAGAGGTAAAAGTATTTCTAAAGAGGATATTCTAAAATTTGCTGAAAGTCTGGATATCTTATCAGATCAAGATCGTCAAACTTTAGTTGATATGACACCGGCTTCTTATATTGGTTTAGCTAAAGAACTTGCTAAAATCGAATTAAATAAATAGTAGAAAATGACTGGTTTCCAGTCATTTTTTCATTTTATGAAATAATCTACAATCTTTTTATAAACAATATATACTAAGTTATATAAAGATACGTCACGTTATAACGAAAGATGGAAAGGATGTAAATATGAATGTAAAATTAATAGCAGTAGATATGGATGGAACTTTTTTAACAAATAATAATGAATATGATCAAGAACGATTTACGAGGCAATACGAATTTATGAAGGAAAAGGGAATTCATTTTGTAGTTGCTAGTGGGAATCAATATTATCAACTAAGATCTTTTTTTCCAGATATTCATAACGAGTTAGCTTTCATTGCTGAAAACGGAGCTTATATCGTTGATCAAGGAAAAGATGTTTTTGTTGCAAAACTTGCAAAAGAGGATATTCAGACAGTTTTAAAGGTAGTTAATCAATATCCTGAAGTAGAAAAAATTGTCTGTGGTCGAAAAAGTGCTTATATTAGTAAATACATAGATGAAGATTTTTATAATACAATGAACTTTTACTATCATCGTCTTGCTAAAGTAGATAACTTTGATGATTTTGATGATACTATTTTTAAGATATATCTGCATTGTTCAAAAGATAATTTTGAAACGATTTTAACAGAATTGAAAGAGAAGATTGGACATATTATGACACCAGTTGATTGTGGACATTTTGGAATTGATTTGATTATCCCTGGGATTAATAAAGCACATGGAATTAACCTGTTAATGGAACGTTGGAAAATTAGTGATGCCGAAACAATGGCATTTGGGGATAGTGGTAATGATTTAGAGATGCTTGAGCAGGCTACATATGGTTTTGCCATGGCAAATGCAAAAGAAGCAATTAAGAAAATTGCGGATTACACAATTTCCTCTAATGAGGAACATGGTGTATTAGAGGTAGTTGACTGGTATATAAGTAAAAAAAAGATGTTTGAATAAAGAAGATGTAAAGATAAATTACTTCTTCTTTTTGTTTGTTTATTTTTCGTAAAAAATCCAATAATATATATGATTTATTTAATAATATGAGATGTATATGTTATTATTTTATATTAGATTATTGAGATTAAGGAGATTATTATAGATGAATAAAAGAGAAATAAATCAAAAATTAATCGTTAATTACAAAAATCATCTAATTGATGAAGAAAAAAGTTTAGCAACAATAACTAAATATATACGGGATATTGAAAAATTTTATCAATATGCGGATAAAAAGGAAGTTACTAAGGAATTAGTTAAATTATATAAAGAAGAATTAATGAAATCATATAAGCCTACTAGCATAAATAGTATGCTTGCAGCATTAAATCAGTTTTTTGAATATAATGGTTGGCTAGAATGTAAAATCAAAGAACTAAAAATTCAAAAAAGAGTTTTTTTAGAAGAAAGCAAAGAACTATCAAAAGATGAATATAAACGATTAGTTAATGCTGCTCGAAAGCAAAAAAACGAGCGTCTATATGTTTTACTGCAAGCAATTTGCTCAACTGGAATACGTGTTAGCGAACATCGATACATTACAGTCCAAGCACTTAAGGATGGGTATGCGCAAATATATAATAAAGGAAAAGTAAGAGAAATTTTTTTTAGTGATGATCTAAAAAGAATCTTATTAAAATATTGTCATAAAAATAAAATTGAAAATGGGGCAATATTTGTAACCAGAAGCGGAAGACCGTTAGATCGCAGTAATATTTGGAAAGCGATGAAAGATTTGTGTGATGATGCTAAGGTTGAGCGCAGTAAAGTTTATCCTCATAATTTACGTCATCTTTTTGCGGTTACTTACTATAATTTAAAAAAAGATATTGCACGTTTAGCAGATTTATTAGGACATTCAAGTATGGACACTACTCGTATTTATACAATGTCAAGTGGTCGTGAATTTAAAAGATATTTTGATCAGATGGATCTAGTATTTTCTAACCGAAAAAATAATTAAAATAAAAATCAAATACCACATAACACGTATTATGTGGTAAACTACTATAAAAAATAAACACTGCAAAAACAACCTTAAAAAATTAAAAATTTGAGGTTCTTTTAAGTGTGAATAAATTTTGAAAAATATTAAAAAATATATATTTTAGAAAAAAAGAAAATAATTTTCCGAGATTCCCATAAAAATGCTGTTAATAATATTTCAAATTCCTTGTTAAAATTAACTTAATGATGTAAAATGATATTCAGAAGAATAGTTCTTGTTAATCAAATACCACATAATACGTGTTATGTGGTAAATAATATATATTTAATAAGATATTGAGGGGTACAGAAGTGGAAAAAGAAGAGTTATTAGGTCAATTAAGAAATATTACAAATTGTATGATTATTTCTGATTTAAGGTATGTTGGTAAAGATGTATTGTATTCTGCAATTCTGTCTTTAAATGTTGATGATTATAGTATGAAAGAATGGCATGATGCAATTATATATTTAACTGGAAATGATGTAGATAAATCAATTGGTAAAGCTGCTGCAAAAGAATACCTATGTGACTATTATCGTCATAATTAAAAAACATTGGAGTATCTTCCAATGTTTTTTATAGTAAATTAATATTGTGTTTAGTACATTCATCAATCATTTCTTGTGGCCAAATACTTGCCTGAACCTCTCCAACATGAACTTTTTTCAATAATAACATACATAGTCTTGATTGCCCGATTCCACCACCAATTGTGTATGGTAATTCTTTGTTAACGATTTGACTATGATAAGGGAGTTTAAGACGATCTAAACAATTTTCAGCTTCTAATTGTTTTACAAGTGTATCTTCATCGACTCTAATTCCCATTGAAGAAATTTCTAATGCACATTGTAATGGTTCAAACCAGAATAAAATATCCCCATTTAAATTCCAATCATCATAGTCAGGAGCCCGACCATCATGTTTAATTCCACTTTTTAATTTACAGCCTACGCCCATTACAAAAACACATCCTAATTCTTTACAAATCGCTGTTTCTCTTTCGTTAGGAGTTAAATCGGGGTAACGATCTTCTAATTCTTGAGATGTAAAGAAATGAATTTTATCAGGAAGGCGGTTTACAGCATGTGGATATTTATACCATACCTCATGTTCCATATGTTTGATTACTTTAAAAATCTTTTTAACATGACGTTTTAAAGTTTCTTCAGTACGTTCTTCTTTAGCGATCACTTTTTCCCAATCCCATTGATCTACGTAATAAGAATGTAAATTATCAACTTCTTCATCTTTTCTAATGGCGTTCATATTTGTATATAAACCTTCATGCATTTTAAAACCGTATTTTTTAAGTGCCATTCTTTTCCATTTAGCTAGTGAATGAACTACTTCAATTTGTTCTCCAGGTATTTCATTAATAGTAAATGAGACAGGTGATTCGAAACCATTTAAGTTATCATTTAAACCACTACTTTTTTGAACGAATAGCGGAGCAGATATTCTTGATAAATGTAGAGCGCGTCCAATCTCTTTTTGGAAAGTATCACGAATATATTTAATTGCTTCCTGGGTTTGACGAAGATCCAAAACTGGATCGTAGTTTTCAGGTATAATTAAGTTCATTGTAATTATTAATCTCCTTTTAATTATTTTCTACATTGTAACATGTATAAATACATGTATACAACTATAAAATCGAGTAATTTTTATAAACGTTTATTGTAAAAAGTAAAAAAAGACGATAAGATTATAATTACAATAGAAGGAGGCATAAAAATGGCACTTGATGAAATAAAATATCAGACATATGTACAAATCTTAAAAGAGGAATTAGTACCGGCGATGGGGTGTACAGAGCCAATTGCTCTTTCTTATTGTGCTAGTAAGGCCCGTGATATTTTAGGAACTACTCCAACACGCTGTCTAGTTGAAATAAGTGGTAATATTATAAAAAATGTTAAGAGTGTAATTGTACCTAATACAAACGGATTAAAAGGGATTGAAGCAGCAGTAGCAGCAGGGATAATTGCTGGCAATGCGAACAAGGTATTGGAAGTAATTGCTGATGTAAAAAAAGATCAAATCAAGGAAATAAAAGATTATTTAGAGCATAATTGTATTATAGTAAGACCATTAGAAACGGAGCATATCTTAGATATTAAAATTACTTTATTTGATGATGATAATTATGCCATGGTCAGAATTGTTGATCAACACACTAATATTATATCAATTGAAAAAAATCATAGAGTTTTATTCTCTAAAGAAAATAAAATTTGTAATAATGAAATGGTAATTGATCGTTGTAGCCTAAACGTTAAGGATATTTTGGAATTTGCCAATATTGTTGATCTAAATGATGTCAAAGAGATTATTTCAAGACAAATTGCTTATAATAGTGCCATTGCAAAAGAAGGATTAACTAATAATTATGGCGCCAATATTGGTAGTGTTTTATTAAATTCAGGACAGGATATTATTACTCGTGCAAAGGCATTTGCCGCTGCAGGAAGTGATGCACGAATGTCAGGGTGTGAATTGCCAGTTGTTATTAACTCTGGAAGCGGCAATCAAGGAATGACCGTTTCTTTACCAATCATTGAATATGCAAAAGAGCTAAATGTTAATGATGAGAAGTTATACCGTGCTTTAGTACTAGGAAATTTGATTGCGATTCATCAAAAAAATGGAATTGGTCGTTTATCTGCTTATTGTGGGGCTGTTAGTGCCGGATGTGCAGCTGGATGTGGAATTGCTTATTTATATGGTGCTGATTATGAATGCATTGCTCACACAATTGTAAATTCACTAGCAATAACTTCAGGAATTATTTGTGATGGTGCAAAATCTTCTTGTGCGGCAAAAATTGCAGCTAGTGTGGATGCTGGTATTCTTGGATATAAGATGTATTTAGATGGTCAAGAATTCAAAGACGGTGATGGAATCGTTGTTAAAGGTGTAGAGAATACGATTCGTAATGTTGCTCGTCTTGGTAAAGAAGGAATGAAAGAAACAGATAAAGAAATAATTAAGATCATGACAAACTGCTAACTTTTTATTTTATTAGTATGCTATGAAGTGTTTATTATTTTATAGAATGAGTTAAAATTATAATCATGTGGTATAAAATGAAAATATTGGAGAAATAGTATATTTATGATGACAGAGAAAAATCATCTCAAAACAACTGACTGATTAATTGAGGATTAGTGATAAAATAATTTCAAAATGGGAATGTGGAGTTTCCTAAACAAAAGGATATTAAGGAATAACCTGTATTTACCTGCTTGCAAATGAATATAGGTATAAGAGAAATGTTGTAAATGTATTTCTATTATTCTATAATGAAACAAAAAGCAGGTGGGGAAATGGATATTAGAGTTTTAAATTATTTTTTAATGGTTGCAAGAGAAGAAAATATAACAAGAGCTTCACAACTTCTTCATATCACACAGCCTACGCTTTCAAGGCAGCTTATGCAGCTAGAGGAAGAATTGGGTGTCAAATTGTTTCAAAGGAGTAATCATAGTATATACTTAACAAATGACGGCTTATTATTTCGCCGTAGAGCACAGGAAATCGTGAATTTGGCAGATAAGGCACAGGCGGAATTAAAACAAGATACTGATGTATTATCAGGAAACATTGCAATTGGCTGTGGAGAAATGAGAAGTGCACAAGAAATCGCAAAACTTATCACTGATTTTCAAAACATATACCCTTTCGTACAATTTGAGTTATATAGCGGAAACAACGAAAATATTAAGGAACGTATGGAACAAGGTACTTTAGACTTGGGCTTGTTATTAGAACCAGTGAATGTCGTAAAGTATGATTTTATCCGTATGAGGACAAAAGAACAATGGGGCGTTCTCATTCATAAAGATAATCCCCTTTCTAAGAAACAGGTAATCTACCCTGGTGAATTAGTAGGCACAAAGGTTATAACAATACACCTTGATACGCCAGTTCATCATGAGTTGGCAAGTTGGTCAGGGGATTTTGCGAAAGAAATGGAATCATGTGCAAATTATAATCTATTGTATAATGCTGTAATTGTTGCCAAAGAGAAAAAAGGAGCAGTTATCTGTGTGAAGTTAGATAATTATTATGATGACATGAAGTTTATTCCTTTTGAACCTAAACTTGAATTAACTTCTGTACTTGCATGGAAAGACCGTCAATCATATTCTAAGGCAACAAATACCTTTATCAGTTTTATAAAAGACCGCTATAAACATAATTAAAATAGAAATTCAATATTTGTATTTCTGTTAATCCAACATAAGCATTAGACATATCAATGAATGAACTTTAAAATATAGGTGTAACAAGATAACCCGCTATCTTGGTGCACCTATTTTCTTTGAAAGGGGTGGAAAATTGAACCTTTACATGAGGGGTGAAAAATACAATACAATCCTTAATGATTTGGGGTTCACAAATGCAAAAATTGAATTATATATTAGACTTTCACATTTAGGCACTTCAACAAAAGAAAAACGAATACAGATAGTAAGCGAAAAACGTAGAAAAATTCTTGAAGAAATTCATGTAAAAGAAAATCAATTACAGGAAATAGATTTTTTACGGCATGAATTACAGAATGCGTAAATGAAAAGGAGTTGAAAAAAATGGAGTTTATCACTTTAAGCAATGGCGTAAAAATGCCTGCACTTGGATATGGAACATTCACAATGAGCAATGAGGAAACAGAGCGTTGCGTTTTGGAAGCAATTAAAACTGGATATAGACTGATTGATACAGCACAAGCATATTACAATGAAGAAGGTGTTGGTAATGCAATCATAAAATGTGGTGTACCTAGAGAAGAATTATTTATTACAACAAAGATTTGGATTGAAAATGCTGGATATGAAAAGGCAAAGGCTTCGCTTCATGAGTCTTTGAAAAAATTACAGATAGAATACATTGATTTAGTTCTTATTCATCAGGCGTTCAATGACTATTACGGAACATGGAAAGCCTTAGAGGAAGCATATAAATTAGGAAAAGTAAGGGCAATAGGAGTGTCTAATTTTTACCTCGACAGATTTATGGATTTAGCAACTTTCAGTGAAATTAAGCCTATGGTAAATCAATTAGAAACTCATGTTTTCCAACAGCATAAAAATGATAAAAAGTTTTTAGAGAGATATGGAACAAAATTGGAAGCATGGGCACCATTTGCCAGAGGCAGTCAAGGTATTTTTGAGAATGAAGTTTTAATGCAAATTGCAAAACAGCATAATAAAACAATCGGGCAAGTAGCATTACGTTTTCTAATTCAGAATGGAATAATCGCTATTCCTAAGTCGACTCATAAAAATAGAATGGAAGAAAACTTTAATATATTTGATTTTTCACTATCAGATGAAGAAATGAAAAAAATTGAAGAATTGGACTTGGGTGAAAATGTATTTATGAACCACGAAAATGCAGAGGATATTGATAAATTTTTCAAAATGTTTCATGTCGGGCAGAAATAAAAAGGAGAGATGAAAAATGAACTTCCGGAAATCAAAGAAATTATCGTAGAAAAAAGTAAAGGGTGGATTGGTCTAAGTGATGTTGTTACTATGACGATTGATGTAGAAAGTAAACAAGATTTTGACAAAGTTATTCAAAGTGTTGCTCATCAAAAGGTAAGTGCAACAGCACCAGACTTTTTCAGAACAGATAATTTTATATTAACACAAATAGAATATGAAAAGGAGTAGTGTAAAAATGAGTAAATCTTTAGTAGCGTATTTTAGTGCAAGTGGTGTAACCAAAAAAGTAGCAGAAAGATTAAATGAAGTTGTGCAGGGGAATTTGTTTGAAATCGTACCAGAACAACCTTACACAAGTGCTGATTTGAATTGGACAAATCCTAAAAGCCGTTCATCAGTAGAAATGAACGATAAATCGTTCAGACCAGCCGTTAAAGAAAAAATAAGTGATATGGGAGAATATGACATAATCTATTTAGGATTTCCTATCTGGTGGTATATTGCTCCTACAATCATCAATACTTTTCTTGAACAATACGATTTAAGGGATAAAACAATTATTCCATTTGCGACATCTGGAATGAGCGGAATGGGAAAAACAAACGATTATTTAGAAAATTCATGCAAGGGTGCTCGTTTGATGAAAGGGCAAAGATTTGACGAAAATGTTAGTGCAGATGAATTATCTGACTGGGTTAAAAAATGAAATAAAAGGAGTAATGACTTATGCAAAATATATTAGTAGTATCTGGACACACAGACTTAAATAATTCTGTTGCAAATAAGGCAATATTAGAAAGGCTTGAAAATAAATTACCACAGGCTGAATTTGTCTATTTAGACAAACTTTATTCAGATTTTCAAATTGATGTTGAAGCAGAGCAAGAAAAACTTTTAAATGCAGATATAATTGTTTTGCAATTTCCTATTTTCTGGTATGCTATGCCTTCATTACTAAGTCGCTGGCTTGAAGAAACATTTCAGCATGGCTTTTCCCACGGTTCAACCGGTGATAAATTGAAAGGAAAGAAATTGATTGCTTCTTTTACGACTGGTGCTCCAGAATTTATGTATAGTTATGAAGGGGCACAGAAATATCCTATTGAAGATTTCCTCCCGCCGATAAAGGCAATGTGTAATTTGTGTGGATTGGATTACTTTGGATATGTCTATACAGGCGGAGTATCTTATCAAAATAGAAATGATATTGAAAAAATGGCTGAAATGAAAGAAAAAGCAGTTATGCATGCTGATAAATTATTGGAATTGTTAGAAACACTGTAACAAAAAAAGATCATATTTTTGAAAATTGGAAATTAATCAGAAAATAAAAGCTAAATATCCTGATTAGTTTTATATATAAGTAATTTTGTCATAAATATAAACTCTACCGATGGTTGATTGAATAATCAGAATTTTAATAGTAGTATAGGCTCAAGGAGTGAAAGATATGAGCAATATAGATAATGAAAAATGCGGATCCTTCATGATGGAGTTATGAAAAGAGAAAGGTTTGACACAAAAAGAATTTGGAGAAAAATTATGTGTATCAGACAAGATAATCAGCAAATGGGAGCTATCACGATATCCAATACTTGCAAAAGCTTTAGAATTGAGTTATGAGGAGTTATTAGATGGTTGAATTTGGTTTCGACACAAGAAAAGAAAAATATTACTTATGATAGTTGTCAATGGCTGGCAATTCTACATTTTAATTATCGAGATCTGGTAATTTTAAAAGTACATGTATAAATTTGTGAAAATAAAACATATATATTATTTAATCAAAGCACAAATTATCTTCAATATACAACGATGATATGTATTATTATGATTTTTTGATTGAAATGGGGTTAGAAATCTTTGCTGCTAATTTGGATAATTATAATTTTGATTATGATTTAGAGGTTAAGAGTGATAATCTATTAAAAGTGGCTAAAGAATCACAATAACAATACTAAAAAAGTTTTAGTATATACTGATTTTTATTTTTGAGAAAATGCACATATTGATAATGATTGAATAAATAATAAAAAAATATCTAATTTTAGTTGGTCAAAATATTGATTATGAAAAAATTGTTATATAGAATAAAAATGGAACTTTAAAAATTGCTCTAACTGGTGAAACAGCTATATTAGCAAACAAGTGCATTCACGTTTTTGAAATCGAGTATACTTGTAATAAATTTATGCTAAAGGTCAATGGTGAATTTAAATATATTTATGAAGTTAAAATCGATAGATAAAGTGTTTGAGTAATTTATGCTTAAACACTTTTTTGTTGAGAAGATGAGATAAACCTTGTATAATTAAGAAAATAATTACAGGGGGAAGTTAGAATGCGAGATTTAAGCAATATTAAAAATCTAATTATTAAAATAGGTTCATCATCATTATGTGATGATGAAGGGAATATTAATAAAGAGAAAATTTTAAATTTAATTCAACAAATAGCATATATTAAGCGTAAAGGGATAAGTATTACATTAGTCAGCAGTGGTGCTATTAATGCTGGAGTTCATGTAATGAATCTTGAATGTCGCCCGCAAACTATTCCTCAAAAGCAAGCTCTGGCAGCTATTGGACAGGCTTCATTAATGCAAATATATGAAGATTTATTTAGCTTATTTAATTTAAAATGTGCACAAATTTTATTAAATCATGATGATTTTGATGATCGTAAGCGGTTGATGAATTTTAACAATGCAATGCAGGCATTGATTGAATATGACGTAGTTCCAATTATTAATGAAAATGATACTTTAGCGGTCGAAGAAATTAAAGTTGGTGATAATGATACATTAGCATCACTGGTAGTACCGGCTGTTAATGCAGATATGGTTGTACTAGTCAGTGATATTGATGGATTATATGATGATAATCCACATACGAATAAGAATGCAAGATTGATTCGTAATGTCGATGGGATTACTAAAGAAATTGAAAGCATGGCAAAAGATGCTTCAAGCAAGGTTGGAACTGGAGGAATGATTACTAAGATTAGAGCAGCTAAAGTTTGTAATGACTTTGGCTGTGATATGGCTATTGTTAATGGTAACCAACCAAACGTTTTGATTGATCTGATTGAAGGAAAAGATGTGGGTACTTATTTTGATGGTAAACCTGGAAGACTCCTTAATTCTAGACAACATTGGATTATGTATCGAAGTATGTCAAAAGGAACAATCGTTGTTGATGAAGGTGCTAAAAAAGCATTAGTTACATGCCACTCAAGTTTGTTGCCTAAGGGAATTATTGAGGTAAGAGGAAATTTTTTAATTTCGCAGATTATTGATATTGTTGATGGTAATGATAGTCTGTTAGCACGTGGAATGGTAAATTACTCAAGTGATGAGATAAGATTGATTAAAGGATTGAACACTAGTGAAATCGAGGATGTTTTACATTATAAAGATTATGATGAAGTAGTTCACGCAAATAACCTGGTATTAGTAGAAGGAGTGAAAAATTAATGATAGAAGAACAATTAAAACAGGCTAAACTAGCTTGTCGAAAGATGCAAAATATTGATAAAGATACCAAAATAAAAGCTTTAGAAGCTATTAGTAAAAATTTGATTTCTAATATTGATTATATCGTGGCCGAAAATAAGAAGGATGTTGCTTGCGCCAAGGAAAACGGAATCAGTGAGGCAATGGTTGATCGACTTTTATTAACTAGGTCACGTATTGAAAGTATTGCTAATGATGTTTTAAAAGTAGCTGGATTACATGATTGCATTGGTGAAGTTGTTCGTGAGATAAAACGTCCAAATGGCTTAATCATTAAACAAGTTCGTATTCCCATTGGAACAGTAGCTACTATTTATGAATCTCGCCCTAATGTTACAGTTGATATAGCTGCTATTTGTATAAAGACAAATAATGTTTGTATTCTAAAAGGCGGAAAAGAAGCGATTAATTCTAATATTGCTCTAGTAAGGGTAATCAAAGAGGCAATCACAAATATTTTACCTGAAAATGTTGTTAATTTGATTGAGAAAACAGATCGTAGTGTTGTTACTGAAGTTATCACAGCCAATAATTATATAGATGTTGTCGTTCCTCGGGGGGGAGCAGGGTTGATTCAACATGTTGTAAATAATGCAACTGTCCCAGTAATTGAAACTGGTGCAGGAATTTGTCATCTATACATTGATCAAGAAGCTGATTTAGAAATGGCTGTTGAAGTTGCAGTTAATGCTAAAATTTCTCGTCCTTCAGTTTGTAATGCGATTGAAACTATTTTAGTTCATCAAGGTGTTGCAAATGAATTTTTAACGTTATTAAAACCAAGGTTTGATAAAATTAAGATATTTGGTGATGAAATAGTTTTAAAATATCTAGAAGGCAATAAGGCAACAACCAAGAATTATGCTACTGAATATGATGATTATATTTGTAATATTAAAGTTGTGAATGATATCAATGAAGCGATTGAGCATATCTATGATTATTCAACCAAACATTCTGAAAGTATTATTACTAATAATGAAGATACAGCTAGATATTTTATGGATTCTTTAGATTCTGCCTGTGTTTATCATAATGCTTCAACTCGTTTTACTGATGGTGGAGAATTTGGATTTGGCGCTGAAGTTGGAATTAGTACTCAAAAATTACATGCACGTGGTCCAATTGGACTGCAGGAAATGACATCAACAAAATATAAAATATTTGGGAATGGGCAAATAAGATAGATATAGGCAAATTAACTGTCTATATCTTTTTTATTTTTAGTTGAATCAGATTAGAATTTTGAAAGTTAGATAAATATTTTGATTGTATTAAAATTACTAATTTATCCAATAATAAATTAGTAAATAATTGAGGTAAATAAATGAATAAACAGTTTAAATTAATAATTAAGATATTATTGATGATAATATCAGGTCGTTATTATTATAGCATCTTAACTAATGAGTATTGTTATAAATTTGTTGATCAAAAAAAGATTCAAAATTTAAAGACTAATACCTTGGGGATAGGAACATATAATATAAAATCCTTAAATTATGGGAAAAATGATTTAAAAAGTTTTAATAAGGATATTATTGATTTAAAACTTGATATTATTTGTTTGCAAGAGGTAGATAAGAATTCTTTACGTTCAGGCAATTTTGACATGCTAAAAATCATGGCAAATTCTAGTGTATATTGTTATTATTATTTTTATCCTACCATGTGGATTTTAAGTGGTTACTATGGTTTGGGAATCTTAAGTAAATATTCTATAATAGAAGTTATGGCTCAACTATTACCAAATAGCATAATAAGGGAACCGCGTATCCTTACAAGAACAAAGCTCTATTTTAATGAGCAGATAATTAATATTTATAATACCCATTTAACTTATGCGGATAATCAATATCGTATTAAACAAATGGATTATGTAAAAAAGCATGTTGATTTTAACAGTTACAGCATCTTAGCTGGTGATTTTAATTCATTTAAAATGAACAATAAATTTAAAATGGAAGGGGTAAAGTGTATCAACGAGAATAAAAAATACAAGACTTTCTGCGAATTTGCAGCACCTGATAATATTTTTTATGCAGATTTTTTTGAATTAAAGAATTGTGGTTTGAAAAAATCATCATTTTCTGATCATGATTTATTGTATGGTGAGTTTTTTCTAAAGGGTTAGATTCAAGACGAATACATAATTGTTAATGTCTTGACATCGATTATAATTATCACTAAACTATAATTAAATTATATAAAAGTGAGGCTAAATTATGAATATTGATGAAAGAGTGAAAAAAGCATATGCTTTACATCATTCAGGTTATAACTGCGCTCAGGCAGTACTTGGGGCATATGTGGATTTATTTGATTTAGATATGGATAGGGCAATGACTATTGCTTATGGTTTTGGTGGCGGTGTCGGGATGACAAGAGAAATTTGCGGAACTTTAACTGGTGGGGCTATGGCTTTAGGACTTAAATATGGTAAAGGTGAAGCAGATGTTAAACAAAAAAAATTTGTTAATGAAAAAGTAGCAGCTTTGTGTAAAGAATTTGAAGATTCTCATGGATCAGTGGTTTGTGGAGAACTACTAGGATTATGGGAAACAAATAAAAAAGTTAATCGTGCTACTTGTGATGATTTAATTGCTGAAGTAGTAAGATTACTAGAAAAATATTTAGTTGATTAAGATGTCAAATTTGACATCTTTTTAAGTATGACGACTTGTCATACATTTAGGGTGAAAGTCCTTCGTGAACGTAGTTGTCGACGAATCGCATAGTGCATCGGAAATGTATTTGAGCCAAAGGACATATTATACACTAGGATCTAGGCATTAGAAAGTGAAAAGGAGAAGAGCATGCAAATTATGTCTAAATTATTAGAGGAAGTCTTATCTAAGAAAAATATGATACTTGTCTATAAAAGTACAAGTCGTGTGGATAATGTATGTAGCCAATGATGAAATAAAAGATTATGTTAATTAAAACTAGAAAGACATCAAAAGACAAATCGAAACAAGGTTTTACAAACCACAACCTGTTAAAAGGGTTGAAATACCAAAGCCTAGTCATGGTGTTAGAAAACTTGGGTCAATCATGGTAGAGCAAGACAAATATCATACGCTATTAATTCGTGATAACTAAAACATGTGTTGTGCGTGCTGTAGCAAAAGAAAGGCTAGCACATAAAGACTAGTTAGTTGTTTGGATTATTATTTATTGAGATATAAATTGAAATTTAATTAAACTGCCGTATATGGAACCGTATGGACAGTGGTGTAAGAGAGGAAAATTATTTAAAATTTTTCGCTACTTGATTATAAAATAGTTGACAATGGTTAGTAGACTAACTATAATGGTTAGTGTACTAACGGAATAGTTAGTCATCTAACTAATGAAAGGAGGTACATCATGGAAGAGATAAGTTTTGATGATGTTGAAGAAGTAATTAATAATTTTCAAGGGTTAAATAAAACAATGCATTATATGATGATGGAAAAAACAGAAAAGTTTGATATATCACCGGATCAAACAAGGTTATTATTTATGTTGCAGAATCATCAAAACATTAATCAAAATGCTTTAGCAAAGAAGTTAAATATTACTAAAGCAACTTTATCAGTGAGATTGCAGCGCCTTGAAAAACTAGGTTATTTAACTAGAACACAAGATAAAAATGATAAACGTAATTATATTTTAAATATTACAAAAACTGGAGAGGTATTTATTGAGGCGGCAATCAAAATTATGAAAGAAAAAACAATGATTATGTTTGAAGGGGTTTCTAAGGAACAGATAACTGTTATTAATGATGTTATTAATATCATGAAAAAGAATATTGAAAAATGTAAAGGAGAAGAATAATGCTAAAATTAAAACATTATTTTAAAAAGTTTTGGGCACCAATTCTACTTTGTGTAGGATTATTATTCTTACAATCACAATCAGAATTAGCATTACCTGATTATATGTCGGATATCGTTTCGGTAGGAATTCAGGCTGGTGGCTTTGATAGTGCAGTAAGTGATGTTTTGAGTGAAGAAACATATAATCATTTATTAGTACTGATGGATGAAGAGGATCAGCAACAATTTATGGATGCATATAAATTAGTTGAGCCCAGTAATCTTGATAAAGATACTTTAGATAAGTTTCCTAAAGCAAAAGGTCAAAATATCTATAAATTAAAAGATCTAAGTGAAAAAAAATTAGACTGTTTAGAGAGTATTTTAGTTAAACCAATGTTGATGGTAACATCAATTGATGGAATGGATAAAAATAGTAAAGAATATCAAGAACAGTTTGGGCAATTACCGCCAAATATGACACCTTACGATGCTTTAGCAATGATGGATAATACAACTAAAGCTAAAATGTTTAGTAAAATTGATAGTCAGATGGAAACGATGGGTGAATCAACTTTAAAAATTGCTGCCGGTAACGGTGTAAAAGCAGAATATTCTAGACTAGGTTGTGATACTGATAAGATTCAAAATGACTATATTTTATGGTCTGGGTTAAAAATGTTAGCAATTGCTTTAGCTGGTACTGTATGTGCTGTTGCTTGTGGGTTCTTGGCTAGTAAGGTTGGGGCTGGTGTTTCGAGATTATTACGTCGTGATGTTTTTGAGAAAGTTGAAAGTTTTTCAAATGAAGAATTCAATAAGTTTTCAACTGCATCACTGATTACAAGAACAACGAATGATATTACCCAAGTACAAATGGTCGTAATTATGTTCATTCGAATAGTATGTTTTGCTCCAATGATGGGAATTGGGGCCTTGATCAAAGCTTTTAATAATACACCATCAATGACTTGGATTATTGGTTTAGTTTTATTGGTGATTTTTTGTTTGATTGGTGTTACTTTTGCAATTGTGATGCCAAAGTTTAAGATCGTACAATCATTAATTGACCGTTTAAATTTAACAATGCGGGAAAATCTTTCAGGTATGCTAGTAATTAGGGCATTTGGTAATGAAAAGCATAGTGAAGAAAGATTTGAAAAGGCTAATGGTGATCTAACAAATGTCAATTTGTTTGTCAATCGAACAATGGCTTCATTAATGCCGATTATGATGTTCATTTTTAATGTAGTAACATTATTGATTGTATATTATGGAGCAAAACAAATTGATTTAGGTAATATTGCAATCGGACAAATGATGGCTTTTATGCAGTATGCAATGCAAATTATTATGTCATTTTTGATGATTGCAATGATTTCAATTATGTTGCCACGGGCTAGTGTAGCAGCAGATCGTATTTATGAAGTTATTTCAATGGAACCTAAAATTGTTGATCCTAAGGAACCTAAAGCTTTTATTGAAAGTAAAAAAGGTTTAGTTGAATTCAATAATGTTACATTTAAATATCCTGGTGCTAATGAAGCAGTATTAGAAAATATTAGTTTTACTGCAAAGCCTGGTGAAACTACAGCATTTATCGGTTCAACGGGATCCGGTAAAAGTACGTTAATCAATTTAATTCCTCGCTTTTATGAAGTAACTGAAGGTAATATTAAGATTGATGGTGTTGATATTCGTGATGTTAATCAACATGATTTAAGAGATAAAATTGGTTTAGTACCTCAAAAAGGATTATTATTCTCAGGAACCATTAGATCAAATTTAACTTATGGTGCACCTGAGGCTACAGACGATGAACTTGAAGAAGTAATTCGGGTAGCTCAGGCAAAAGAATTTATTGATAATAAAGAAGAAAGATTAGATAGTGAAATTTCACAAGGTGGAACAAATGTATCTGGCGGTCAAAAACAACGTTTAGCAATTGCTCGAGCTATTGCTAAAAATCCAGAAATCTTTATTTTTGATGATAGTTTTTCAGCTCTAGATTTCAAGACAGATGCTAAATTACGTCAAGAATTAGATAAGATGGTTAAGAAGACTAAAAATACAGTATTGATTGTCGGACAACGTATTGCTTCAATTATGGGAGCTGAACAAATCATTGTTTTAGATGAAGGTAAGATTGTTGGAAAAGGAACCCATGAAGAGTTAATGAAAAATTGCGATGTCTATCAAGAAATCGCATATTCACAATTATCAAAGGAGGAATTAGGACATGAGTAATCAACCAAAAAGAAATGGTCCTAAATTCGGACCTGGTGGTATGCACGGAATGCGTGGCGGTGAAAAAGCTAAAGATTTTAAAGGTACTTTAGGTAAATTATTTAAATATTTAAGACCGTATTATTTTCGTTTAGTTATAGTTGTGATTTTTGCTTCAGCATCAACGGTTTTTGCAATCGTAGGACCAAAGATTTTAGCTAAAGCAACAGATAAATTAAGTGAAGGTATCATGGCTAAAGTAGCTGGTACTGGTGGAATTGATTTTGATTATATTGGTCAAATTATTTTGATTTTAGTTGGATTGTATTTGATTAGTGCTTTATTTAGTTATATACAAGGTTTTATTACTTCAACTATTTCACAACGAGTTGCTTATGATTTAAGAACATCAATTTCTCAAAAGATGGATCGGATGCCATTAAGTTATTTTGATAAACATACTAGTGGTGATATTTTAAGCCGAGTAACAAATGATATCGATACAATCGCACAATCACTAAATCAAAGTATGTCACAGGTAATTACGTCGACAGTAACGGTAATTGGAATCTTTATCATGATGTTGACTATTTCACCAGTTATGACTTTGATCGCAGTTTGCGTATTACCAGTATCAATGGTTTTGATTGGTTTAGTAATGAAACGTTCACAAAAATATTTTGCGCGTCAACAAGCTGCTTTAGGTGATGTCAATGGTCATATTGAAGAAATGTATGGTGGTCATAATGTGGTTAAAGCATTTAATGGTGAAGCTGCTTCAGTAGAACAATTTAATGAGTATAATGATAATTTATATGAAAGTGCTTGGAAGTCACAATTCTTTTCGGGTTTGATGCAGCCAATCACAGGATTTGTTGGAAATGTTGGATACGTTGCGGTATGTTTATTAGGTGGTGTTCTTGCTGGTGGTGGTAGTATCACAATTGGTGATATTCAGGCCTTTATTCAATATGTAAGACAATTTAATCAACCAATAACACAATTAGCACAGACAATGAATATGTTACAAAGTACAGCAGCAGCGGCTGAACGTGTTTTTGAATTTTTAGGTGAAGAAGAATTAGAACCAGAAACACCAAAAGTTACTGCTGATGAGGTGGCTAAAGTTGAAGGTTCTGTTACCTTTGCTGATGTTAATTTTGGGTATTTAAAAGATCAAACGATTATTAATGATTTTAGTTTACATGTTCATGCGGGGCAAACTGTTGCAATTGTAGGACCGACTGGTGCTGGAAAAACAACGATCGTAAAATTATTAATGCGATTCTATGAATTAAATAGTGGTTCGATTCTTATTGATGGTAAAGATATTCGTGATTTTGGACGTCAGGATTTACGATCATTATTTGGAATGGTTTTACAAGATACTTGGTTGTTTAATGGAACAATTAAGGAAAACCTAATGTATGGAAAATTAGATGCAAGTGATGAAGAAGTCAAGGAGGCTTGTAAAGTCGCTTATGTTGATCATTTTGTACAAACATTAGAGAATGGATATGAAACAATGATCAATGAGGAATCATCTAACATTTCTCAAGGGCAAAAACAACTTTTAACAATTGCACGTGCTTTCTTAAAAGATCCAAAAATTTTGATTCTTGATGAAGCAACTTCTTCAGTAGATACAAGAACAGAAGTATTAATTCAAAAAGGAATGGAAAAGCTAATGGAGGGAAGAACAAGTTTTGTCATTGCCCATCGTTTATCAACAATTCGTGATGCTGACACAATTATTGTAATGAAAGATGGTGACATTGTAGAACTTGGAAATCATGATTCATTATTGGCTAAAGATGGCTTCTATGCCTCATTGTATCGTTCTCAATTCGAGGGATCAGATGAATAGAAACAGTTTAAACAACTGTTTCTTTTTTTGCTTTTAAAGCGGGAATTAGTTATAATTATAAGGAAATGGAAGTGATGATGATGAAGCAGCAAGCAATGTTTAAAAACATGTCAAATGAACCACTGGCAAATCGCCTAAGACCAATAACTTTGACTGAATATGTAGGACAGAGGCACTTAATTGGACCGGGAAAGATTTTGTACCAGCTAATCAATAGTGATGTTGTTCCCTCAATGGTTTTTTGGGGACCACCGGGAGTTGGGAAAACAACTTTAGCACGCATTATTGCAAATCAAACAAAAGCTAAGTTTATTAATTTTAGTGCGGTGACTAGCGGCATTAAAGATATACGGGCAGTTATGAAACAAGCACAGGAAGTTCAGGATCTAGGCGAAAAAACAATCGTCTTTGTAGATGAAATTCATCGCTTTAATAAAGCTCAACAAGATGCTTTTTTACCATATGTTGAACAGGGGAGTATTATATTAATTGGGGCTACTACTGAAAATCCTTCATTTGAGATTAATTCTGCCTTATTATCAAGATGTAAAGTTTTTGTTTTAAAAGCACTAACAACCGATGATTTATTTGGTTTATTGCATTATGCGCTGATAAGTCCGAAAGGGTTTAAAGATCAAAATGTTATGATTGATGATGATTTATTATACATGATTGCTGGTTTTTCTAACGGTGACGCTCGAGTTGCTTTAAATACTTTAGAGATGGCAGTCTTAAATGGAGCAATTACTCATGATCGAATCGTAGTGGATAAAGAAACGATTGAACAATGTATCAATCAAAAATCTTTATTATATGATAAAAAAGGTGAAGAACATTATAATATTATTAGTGCTTTGCATAAATCAATGCGTAATAGTGATATTGATGCTTCAATTTATTGGATGTCACGAATGATTGAAGCTGGTGAAGATCCTCTATATGTAGCAAGGAGGCTGATTCGATTTGCTTCAGAGGATATTGGAATGGCTGATAGTCGTGCTTTGGAAATTGCAGTAGCAACATATCAAGCATGCCATTATAATGGCATGCCAGAATGTAATGTTAATTTAGCTCATTGTGTAACTTATATGGCCTTGGCACCTAAATCTAATGCGTTATATAAAGCATATGAACGAGCAAAATATGACGCTTTGAATACAATTGCTGATCCCGTTCCTTTACAAATTCGCAATGCGCCAACTAAATTAATGAAAGAATTAAATTATGGTAAAGGTTATCAGTATGCGCATGATTATGATGATAAAATTACAAATATGCAGTGTTTACCAGATAATATTAAGGATCATCGTTATTATTTTCCTACTAATCAAGGAACAGAGGCAAAGGTGATTAAACGGATGGAACAAATTGAATATTTACGAAAGCATCATAAGGATTAGGGATTAAATATGAAGGATGAATTAGGATTAGGATATTGTGGTCTTGTTTGTGGGCTGTGTAGTGAAAATGAAAGTTGTATTGGTTGTAAAAAAGGTGGGTGTCCAGAAAAGGATTTTTGTAAAAATTATCAGTGCTGCACAAAGTCAGGATATGATAGTTGTTGCCAATGTCCTGATTTTCCTTGTCAGGATAGTATTTTACACAAGTTACGGATTAGAACATTTTGTAAATTTATTGGACAATATGGGGAAGAAAAATTAATTGTTTGTTTAAGGAAAAATGAGTCTAATGGAGTAATTTACCATTATCCTAACAGCCATTTAGGAGATTATGATTTAGAGAGTGAAGAAGCAATTTATCACTTGATTTTAAAAGGGAAATAAAATACTGCTTGTGATAATGGTGATATTTTATTATAATGATGAGGTATTTAAAGGAGAAGTTTCAATGATAAAAAACATAATTGGCGGAATCGCTGTTGGTATTGCTAACGTTATTCCAGGCGTTAGTGGTGGAACCATGATGGTAATTCTAGGTATCTTTAATCGCATGATGGATGCTATTAGTGGAATCTTTAAAAAAGAAAATCCTAATCGCAAAGAAGATATTATCTTTATTTTTCAGGTTTTGGTTGGCGCTGGAGTTGGAATAATTGGATTTGCGAAAATATTGGAAGTGTTATTTGAATATTATCCAACGCAGACGATTTATTGGTTTATTGGTTTGATTGCTTTTAGTATTCCTTTATTTTTAAAAGGGGAAATGAAAGGTGAAAAACTTGTAATTATCCCTTTTATTTGTGGTTTAGCAATTATCTTTGGGTTAGAATTTTTAAATCCTGGAGAAGGGAAAGTAGTTGTTAATCCTGATTTTCCCGCTCTAAGTGCTGGTTTGTTTGTTAAAATGATAATTATTGGTGCCGTATCAGGAGCAACTATGATTATGCCCGGTGTTAGCGGTAGTATGGTTTTATTAATTTTAGGAGAATATTATCTATTTAAGTCTTATCTAGCAAATGTTACTAGTTTTAGTCTGGATGTTATTATGCCGCTAGGATTTATGGCAATTGGTATTGCCGTAGGAATAGTTGTTAGTGCAAAATTATGTTCATATTTCACTAAAACTCATAAAGCTGGATTCTTGAGTTTGATTTTAGGATTGATCGTTGCTTCGTCATTAGTATTGATTCCTTTTGATGTAAGTTATAATTTAAGTTTAGTTGTGACATCAATTATTGCAGTTATTTTTGGAGGAATCATTGTTCTTGGATTATCTAAGATTCAATAGTTAAAATATAAAAAAGAAGTTATTGATTGTAAAACCAATGACTTCTTTTTCTGTGTGTCGAGCATGGCATACATCTAGCTGGTGAAAGTCCAACCACGGGTATTTACCGCCAAGAGTAGTGAACCACAAGCCGTTAGTAGTGATGCTATGGGCGGAGGAAGTGGTGTGGCAAAATCTTCGAGGTTACGAAAAGAAATTTGATGAGGCTGAATGGTGGACAAGGTTGCAGAACAAACCAAGTCCAAAAGGTAAACGTAAAACCAAGACAGTAAATCAAAAACCTGTGAAGATAAAAAAGATGTATGCCTTACCTCGGGAGGCCTTGTGGACGATGAAGTCCAGTAAACTTTAAAAACAGTAATGATACCATCGATAGAAAAAGATTTATCACAAGAAATCAGATGAAGTCATAGCAGTCAGAAATGATGAAGGACTGAAACGTTTATAGAGTGTAAATCGCTATAAGTAATATTTGGATAGTCCGAAAGTGAGGATAGCAACTATTATTGATAAGGGGTTATTAGAATTCAAAAGCACTATTATCAAAGATTTTATTTTAGCATTTTGTGATAGTCAGTTTATTGCCAAATACGATTATTTAGAGATGCTAAGTCAGCTGATAGAAATTTTTTATTACTATTGAAGTGAAGTTGACGAGTGAGTGATATGTATATTGAATTCGATTTAGGAATAATTCAGCTAATAATTAACTTTTATTGCTTGTTTAGTCATTTTTGTTAGTTTATTTTGGTATTCAACTAGACCTTTGGTCTTAGGTGCTAGAAGGAAAATATGCAAGAAATAATTTTAATGATTAAAAGACTAGCAAAATGATTAAAATTAACTATAATATAGTTAATCATTAAGGAGGATAATTTCATGAATGTTGAAATAATTAATGTTGGGACAGAATTGTTATTAGGAGAAATTGTTAATACTAATGCAACTTATATTCAAAAAATGTGTAAAGACTTGGGGTTTAATGTTTACTATCAAACGACAGTTGGTGATAATCATGATCGTTTTAAAGAATGTCTAGATGTAGCTTTTAAACGTGGTGCTAATTGTGTAATTACGACTGGGGGATTAGGACCTACCCAAGATGATTTAACAAAAGAATTATCGGCAGAATATTTGGGTTTAGAATTATTATATAATGAAGAAGAAGCTAAAAAGGTAGAAGAAAAATGTCGATTTGTAACGGGATGGGGTGATATTCCGGAAAATAATTTTAAACAAGCTTTTTTTCCTAAAGATTGTTATATTTTAGAAAATGAAGTAGGGACAGCAAATGGCTGTGTAATGTCGAAAGATGAAAAGATAATTGTTAATTTGCCTGGTCCGCCTAAAGAAATGACTTATGTTGTTGATCATGTTTTAAAAGATTATTTAAGTCAATTTAAGCAGGATATTATTTACACATATGATTTTCTAACCATGGGAATAGGAGAAAGTCGGGTTGATGAGGTCTTAGCAGATTTAATTGATCACCAAGAAGAAGTTAGTATTGCTCTTTATGCTTCAGAAGAAACAGTGCGGGTTCGATTAGGTTGTAAAGCAAGCGATAAAGAAACTGCTGATAAAAAAATTGCTCCAATTAAGACAGAAATTGAAAAGATTTTAAAAGATTATATTATCAAAGAGAAGAATTTAAAAGAGGCCTTAGCAAACATAATGCCATCTTATTGGACAATTTATGAATGTGATAATTTTACGCTTAGAGATGATTTTAATCTTGGTCACAACCATACTGAAGATACAATGAATTTATTAATCGATTGCCGTGAACATCCTTTAGGATCAATTATTAAAATAACGATTGATTATCAAGGACGAAAAGATGTTTTCGAAATACCTTTATTAAAAGATCCAACTTTATCATATAATAAGTTAGAATCAAAAATTATTGAGCGAGTTTATAAATTTTTAACTCAACCAGGTTATAATTAGGAGAATAAGATGCTAGAATTTAGATATGATACTCAACTATTGATTGAAGGTAAAAATCTCGATGAAGATGTTATCAATGATTACATTACTGAACATTTTAAAGGAGATTGTTTGTTAGCGGTTGGTGATGATGAGTTGATCAAGATTCATTTCCATACTAACGAACCGTGGCAAGTGTTGGAATATTGTGCATCACTTGGTGAAATCTATGATATCGTTGTTGAGGATATGGAACGTCAGTCAAGAGGGTTAAAAGGATAAATAAAAAACGTCACTAAATTAATCAGTGACGTTTTTAGATATGTAAAGTTGGATCATTAGCAATTAGTTCAATAAATTTGTTTGTAGCAACAGATTGAGTTCGTCGTTTTGGATAAGCATAACCGATACTGCGTTTAGGCAATGGTTGTGATGTTTTTATTTCATGAAGAATCCCTTGATCAAGTAATTCTTGGGAGAATTCTTTAATGACACAAGAAATTCCTAGTCCTGCTCTGGCAAAGTCCAACAATAAATTATGAGCTCCAAGTTCAATTGTTGGCTTTAATAATAGTCCCTTATTAGCAAAGTAATTATCGATACGATTACGGGTATTTGATGACTTTTCTAAAAGAATTAGGGGCTTATCAGCTAATTGATTGAAGGTGTAAATATGATTATCAGGCTTTTTAGAAACAAAAATATCATGAACTTGGAAGCATTCTTTAATTACTAAAGAATCATCTTTGATGGGAAGATTTAAAAAACCGAGATCTATTTGATCAGATTTCAACAATTCACGGGTTTCTAGACTGGTTCGGTTGATTACTTTGATTTTAACCCCAGGATATAGTTGTTTGAATTTAACGATATAATTAGTTAAAAAATACTCACTAAAAGTATCACCGGCTCCAATAATTAATTGACCATCTTTTAATTCATGATAATTTGATAACTGGTTTTCTACTCCGGTAATCAATGCTAAAGCTTTGTCAATTTGCTGATGTAATAATTTACCCTCTTTAGTTAAACTAACACCTTTAGAATTGCGAATAAATAATTGAGTCTGTAGTTCTTTTTCAATACTGCTGATTGTTTGGGAAACTGCAGATTGAGAAATAAAAAGATTTCTAGCTGCGATTGAAAAAGATAGGGTCGTAGCAGCTTCATTGAATATTTTGTATTGTTCTAGTTTGATATACATATAAGTTCTCCTTATATCATAATTATAATATATTAATTTTACTAATAGCTAAGACTATAATATAATTATTCTGTAAACTAGTCAAACTATTATATTAATGTATATTTATTGATGCATTTTGTTAGTTTATTGTATATAATGTAATAGTAAATAAGAAAGGTGTGAATTTAATGGCTGGAGTTGTTGTAGTAGGAAGTCAATGGGGCGATGAGGGTAAAGGTAAAATTACTGATTACCTGGCTCAAAAAGCAGATATCGTTGCTAGATATCAAGGTGGTAATAATGCCGGGCATACAATTGAATTTAATGGTCAAAAGTTTGCTTTACGTTTGATTCCTTCAGGAATTTTTAGTGGTAATGATGTTATTTTAGGTAACGGAATGGTAATTAATCCTAAAGCTTTACTTGAAGAAATGAAATATTTAAATGATGCTAATATTAGCACTGATAAGATCATGATTAGTGATCGGGCTCATGTTATCTTACCTTATCATTTAGAAATCGATGAAATTCAAGAAACTAGGCGTGGAGCTAATAATATCGGAACGACTAAAAAAGGAATTGGACCTACATATGTCGACAAATATGAACGGATGGGAATCCGTATGGGTGAATTCATTGATGAGGAATTATTTAAAGAAAGATTAGAAGAAGCTTTGGCTTCTAAAAAAGCGCAATATCCTGAACTTACATGTAGTGCCGAGGAAATCTTTGAAGAATATAAAGAATATGCTAAAATCATTGCACCAATGGTTTGTGATACTGGTGTTGTTTTAGATGAATGTTTTCAAACTGGTAAAAATGTATTATTTGAAGGGGCTCAAGGGACAATGTTAGATATTGACTATGGTACATACCCATTTGTTACTAGTTCACATCCCGGTGCTAATGGAGTAGCTGAAGGCTCTGGAATTGGCCCATTATATATTAATGAAGCAGTGGGAATTGTTAAGGCTTATACAACAAGAGTAGGTAGTGGGGCTTTCCCAACAGAAATTGAAGGTGAATTGGCTGATCAAATCCGTGAACGTGGCCATGAATATGGTACAGTAACAAAAAGAGCAAGAAGAATTGGATGGTTTGATGCTGTTGTTGTTAATCAATCAAGAAGAATGTCTTCATTGACGGGAATTAGTTTAATGTTATTAGATGTATTATCAGGGTTAAAGACATTAAAAATCTGTACAGCTTATGAATTAGATGGTAAAATCATCAAAGCATTACCTTCAACGATTAAACAGTTGAATAGGGTTAAACCTGTTTATGAAGAAATGCCAGGATGGGATGAAGATATTACTAAGGTTACTTCTTTTGAGGAATTACCTGAAAATTGTCAAAAGTATTTAAGAAGAATTGAAGAATTGATTAATTGTCCAATTGTAATTTTCTCTGTTGGTCCTGATAGAGAGCAAACAATTGTGTTAAGAGAAATTTTTAAATAGGAGGATAGCTAGTGAAAAATGAATTAGTAATTGTAATTGATTTTGGTGGTCAGTATAACCAATTAGTAGCACGTCGAGTACGTGAGTGTAATGTTTACTGTGAGATTTATTCTTATAAAGTAGATATTGAAAAGATTAAAGAGATGAATCCGAAAGGGATTATATTAACGGGTGGCCCTAATAGTTGTTATTTAGAAGATTCACCTACTTATCAAAAAGAATTATTTGAATTAGGGATACCGGTATTAGGTTTATGCTACGGGGCTCAGTTAATGCAGCATGTGTTAGGTGGTAAAGTAGAAAAAGCTGATGTTAGAGAATATGGTAAATCTCATTTAATTGTTAGTAAACAAGAATCTAAATTAATGAAAGATGTGGCGGTAGAGTCGATTTGCTGGATGAGTCATTTTGATTATATCTCAAAAATTGCTCCAGGCTTTGAAATTACATCATACACTAAAGACTGTCCAGTTGCTTCATGTGAAGATGAAAGTAAAAAATTGTATGCAATTCAATTTCATCCCGAAGTTTTACATACTGAATATGGAACAAAAATGTTATCTAACTTTGTTTTAGATGTATGTAATTGTAGTGGTGATTGGCGTATGGATTCATTTGTTGAAGAACAAATTAAAGCGATTAGAGAAAAAGTTGGTAATGGTAAAGTGTTATGCGCTTTGTCTGGTGGAGTTGATTCATCAGTGGCAGCGGTATTATTATCTAAAGCAATAGGAAACCAATTAACTTGTGTTTTTGTTGATCATGGATTACTTCGTAAAAATGAAGGTGATGAAGTAGAAGCGGTATTTGGACCTGATGGTCAATATGACTTAAACTTTATTCGAGTTAATGCTCAAGAAAGATATTATGAAAAGTTAAAGGGTGTTGAGGAACCTGAGGCTAAACGTAAAATTATCGGTGAAGAATTTATTCGTGTTTTTGAAGAAGAAGCTAAAAAGATTGGGACTGTTGATTTCTTAGTTCAGGGAACTATTTATCCTGATGTTGTTGAAAGTGGATTAGGTGGTGAATCAGCAGTAATCAAATCTCATCATAATGTTGGGGGCTTACCTGATGCAGTGGATTTCAAAGAAATCATTGAACCATTACGTGATCTTTTCAAAGATGAAGTTCGTAAAGTAGGTCTTGAATTAGGAATCCCTGAATACTTAGTATTTAGACAACCGTTCCCAGGGCCTGGACTTGGTATTCGGATCATTGGTGAAGTAACAGCAGAAAAAGTTAGAATCGTTCAAGATGCTGATGCAATTTACAGAGAAGAGATTGCAAAAGCAGGATTAGATCGTTCAATCGGTCAATACTTCGCTGCTCTTACAAATATGCGTTCAGTGGGGGTTATGGGTGATGAAAGAACTTATGATCATGCTATCGCGCTTAGAGCTGTTAACACAATTGATTTCATGACAGCAGAAGCTGCTCAAATTCCTTATGAAGTATTAAATAAGGTTATGTCTAGAATTATTAATGAAGTTCGTGGGGTAAATAGAGTAATGTATGATATTACTTCAAAACCACCAGGAACGATTGAATTTGAATAACATTGATAGGTTTGTAGGTATCGGCTCCGTGTCAATAGTGGAGGGGCTTAAGAGATAGCGAAAGCTATCTCTTTTCT
>NZ_JAHOCB010000027.1:0-51320 GCF_019125875.1 Erysipelatoclostridium sp. MSK.23.31
TTGAAACTGGAATAAACATTAAATATGTTTGTATCCCAGCTACCCTTATCGCATTAGACTGTTCTCGAAAAGTGGGCTGTCACGATTCTTTGAAGAGATTGATTCTTATCAACAAATATATTCGGAAATTCAGCAATAGTATCAAAAACAAGAGAATTCTTAAGCAATCATTAGTTTGCGTATAACTGGAGAGAGTGCGGCTATTCAAATAAAAAATTATATTGAGTCACATTCGTATTTAGAAAATACGGATATAATTCTATTAGTGATTTCTGATCATGAATACTTGCTAAGAAAAGTAAATCAAATACAAAAAAACAAAGGATTGTGTGTGAGGTAGGGATTTATAATCAAGAATTATATGGTATACCATACATTCCAATTTCAAAACTATTTGATATTTCATCAGATAAACTAGATATTTTGTTATCTTTAGAAACTGTAGAATCTGTCATGTCAGTAAATTATGATGCGATATATGCTTACTTGGAAGAACAGTTGGAAGGTTTTGACCTTCAGTTATTAAAGAAAATTTTGCCAAAGAAAAGAGAATAAATCAATAAGAAATGAAACAAGCCTTTATATAATGATTTCAAAGAAAATTTACAACTGTTTGAAAAAGAATTTTGTATAAAATTTGATGATGACGAGTTAGCTAATATAATCCAAATTAAAAAATGTTAAATCATTACTTTTTTATTAAAATTAGTGTATGAAGTTACAGTAATTGGCTAAAAGAACTCTTTAATTATAAAAATGAAATAAAAGATTTGAATAATGATGTTGGCTTATGCATCTTTTTAATCGTTTTTCATTTATACTAGTTTATTATTCTAAATTCTGAGCTAAACTAATAGTAGCAGATTATAATGATATTGGAGGTATAAGATATGAATGATCAAAAAAAAATTCAAGTATTACAAGATGTTATTCGAATTCCATCAGTAAACGGGAAAGAAGCAGAAGTAGCATCCTATCTTTCTAAACTATTTATAGATTACAGTATTGAAAGTGAAAGAGTGCCTTATTGTCCAGGACGAGATAACTTGGTTGTAACTATTTCTACAGGGCACGGCAAAGTCTTAGGGCTTTCTGGGCATATGGATGTTGTGTCTGCTGGAAATGAAAGCATGTGGAATTATCCACCTTTTGAGGCGCATATTGAAGGTAATCGTCTCTATGGACGCGGATCGACAGATATGAAGGCCGGATTAATGGCGATGGTCATTGCTATGATTGAATTAAAAGAAGAAGGATGTCCATTTAATGGGACAATCAAATTGTTGGCGACTGTTGGGGAAGAGGTTGGAGAACTAGGAGCTGAACAATTGACAAAAGAAGGTTATACAGATGATTTGGATGCACTTATTATTGGGGAACCTACTGGATATGTTTTAGGCTATGCTCATAAAGGATCTATTAACTATACGGTAGTGTCTAATGGTAAAGAAGCACATAGTTCAATGCCACAGGAGGGATATAATGCTATTAGATGTTTAAATGATTGCATTATGGTATTCAATCAAAAAATGGACAAGATATCAAACGATTATATCAATGAAGAATTGGGAAAAACAATACATAATGTCACAATTATTCACGGTGGAACCCAAATAAATAGTATTCCAAATAAGGCTATTGCACAAGGAAATATACGGACTATACCAGAATTTGATAATGGTAAAGTGATTGCTCTATTAAAGGAAACAGTTGCACAATTAAATCAAGATAATTTATTTCCATTGGAGTTAACTATTAATTACAACAAAATTCCCGTTGAAGCCAACAAAAACTCCACATTGATTCAAGCTATTCAAAAACAGTTTGATACACCATTGCCAGTTTTAGGAGGCCCTGCTACTACAGATGCTGCAGAGTTTATAAAGTCACAGAAACAATTTGATATAGTGGTTTTTGGACCTGGTGTTACTACAGTTCCTCACCAAATCAATGAATATGTGGAAATTAGTAATTATTTTGAACAAATTGACATCTATAAAAAGATAATTACTACCTACTTAAGTGATGAATAATTGATGAACTTTATAGAGAAAAATAGTAATTAGATTTTTTCGCTGATTAGGTATTGTACAGTGTATGAAGCACTGGTACTATGTCAAGATTTCGGACAATTTAAATACAAGAATTTAGTAAGTCTAATCTAATATTTTATATTTTTTCTCAAATTGGTCCGGCAACATATATTCACAATGCGAACGTATTCTCATTGTGTTTAAAAATTTTTCCAACTATTCAAATATTAGTTTTCATAACCCTGGATTTTAAATCTGTTTATCCACTCACGTTTTATTGATGCATGAAATGTTTCTATACATGCATTATTTCGCAGGTAGCTTTTTTGAATAGCTTTTTATCATATTTTCTGTCAATTCTTTATATATGAGAGATAGAGTTGGATAAAATACACTAAATTGGACAGTTTTTAAGAAAATTATTATATGAAAAAAACAAGAAATGAGGTAATCTGAAATGGTAATCGACAGGATTGTGAGAAAATTAAGCAAGAACTTACATAATTTATAAGTATCACACTAGAGATGGAATTTAGTAAAGAAAAAACTCTGATTACACATAGTAATACTTTTGCTCGTTTTCTCGGATATAATGTCAGAGTACGCTGTGACCAGCAGATTAAACCAAAAGAAAAATTCAAAACCTATTCTATGAACAACAAGGTAGAATTGAGTATTTCATTCAAAGATAAGATAGAGAAATTTCTCAACAAATGGAATTATAAAGCAGAGATCAGACAATGGGAAATTAGAGCCTATACACCGATCACAATTGCTTAACAGAACAGATTTGGAAATAGTGACTATCTATAATGCAGAATTAAGAGATATCTGTAATTACTATGAATTGGCAAGCAATTTTAACAAGCTAATCTATCTCAATTGTCTTGTGGAATATAGCTGTTTGAAAACACTAGCATGAAAGCACCATTCCAAAATTTTTAAAATTAGTACTATGTATAAAGACTGTGCAGGTAAACTTCTAAAAGTATTTTGGAAACAAACGCCCTACGCCAGAAGAATACATTTACAAGATCACTAAAAAGGCAAAAATAAAATTATAAAGAAGTGTATTGACAATATTTCTTAAAAATGACACTTGCATTATTGTAATTGTTATGCTCTGTATAGAATGACGATTTAGGTGTTGCGTGATTTCTAGTAATCGTTGCTTGATTTTAATAAGCAAATTTCCTAAAATAATAGCATAAATAAAGGAGGTTTTGCTATGGAAATCAAACTAAAAAATAAGGGATATATCTTTTTTGTGCTTTCCTTTGCTCTGTTTGGCTTAGCTGGAATGTTTCTTGTTCCTGTTGTAATATTAATTATAAAAATATCAAAACGTTATCCAAAAGTTTTTACATGGATTACTATTGTTGCCTTTTCTTTGATGTGTATATATCTGTTGATAGTTGAGCAGGAATGGAATTTGAGTTTTTTGTTAATGTGTATAGCTGTCGCCATTGGAAATGTTTTAGATACTAAAAACAGATAATGGCGGAACATGGAAATTTCAAAAATAATAAAAGAGGCAAGAATAAAAAAGGAATGACTCAACAACAATTAGCAGACTCTGTGTATGTTACCAGACAGACTATTTCAAAATGGGAGTTAGAGAAAAGTATATCTGATGAAGCATCGCTAGATTTATTATATCAATGTTTGGAAATTAACAATGAGGAGAAAACGGTATTACAGAAACTCGTTCATAATAAGTAAACTATATTTTTGATTGTTGTTAAAGCAGAAATTAAATTTCTTAAAAGAATAAGAGGTGGTTCTATGGATAAGCAGTCATGGGTATTATGTCCATTTTGTAGTAATAAGATACGGACAAGAATACGAGAAGATAGGAACTGGTAAATTTCCCCTTGTTCTGTCCGAAGTGAAAAAAGGAAACTTTAATCAATATAAAGCAGGGAAAAGTAATTATTATCAAAGCGCTAATTGCTAAGACGCAGAGCCGATAATTTGTAGGCTATTGTAACTTATAGATTGTTGGCTTTTATTTGTTTTCTGCAAAGCAGATCAACAAATAAGCCCTTAAGAAATGCAACTAAAAAGTATTTTGTTCATCCCTCTTTTCCGTTCTGCCCTCGTGTAGTTGCACATATTGTTGTTAAAGGTTATTGTCTTTTTCCACTGCACGTCTGCTAGAGGAAAAAGTGATATTCCCTTAATTGTGAAAGTATAATAATTGTTTTTGAATTGTCTGCTGCATAAAAAAGGAGTTAACTATATAAAATTCAAGTAGTTTTTATGAAAAAGTTTGAAAATGTAAAACAATTAGATTTTATAGTTAGTTGAAACTAGATTTTTGAAAATGTGAATATTGGATTAAATACAGGCATGCTGAAAAGAACTTTTAAAATTGAATTTTTAAAAAGTTGCCCTATCTCAATAAGGCAGGGTCAAATGATTGACCTATTTCTAGCAGATGATAAATGATGCTAAGTAGCTTTCTTATGCAGTAACCTTGAGTACTGCGGTGTCCTTTTCTTCGGAAAATCTTTAATTGGTAGTATTGAGTGAATACAGGGATTATTATTGATGACAGGCAGTATGATTTGATACAACGTTTTTCTAAGATATTTAAAACCCTTCTTGGTTATGGCTGTGTACTGTGCATTAAACTGACTCGATTCATAGTGATATAGGGTTATACCTGCAGATTTAATAATTTGAGAAGGCTTAGAATAACCGGTTTTGAACTTTTTCTTTTATTTATCAATGTATATTATTTAAATACCGGAGATATTAAATAATTAAATAATATAAGTTAGAATTCATCTAATTCGGATTGCATGTAAATTATTGAGTTATAAAAATAGAAAAGAATTTTGTAAAGATCTAAGAGCAGTCTACAAGTGATAAATAATTAGAAGCGCTAGACAAGGGCAAAAGTAGGCAAAGAAAAATCTTCCTGTTACTACACAAGAAAAGCAGCAAATAAAGAAGATAGGGTATTACGATAAAATCAAGTATAAATCATAAACGTGTCAAAAACGAAATTTCATAACATCAGAATGTAATCAAAAATTGCCAACTGATATATCAGAATTTTATATAGCAGCAGGTAAACTATATCTATCACCTATTTTAGATCTGCATAATAGAAAGATATTGTCTGATATCTCAGCTTCGCCAAGCTTTGTCCAAATTACAAATATGCTGGATGAGGCATTTTCAAAGTATGGTAATCTTGAAGTGATGATTATACATTCAAATCAAAGATGGCAGTATCAGATGTAGAACTACAAAAAGAAGTTAAATGATAAAAGAATAAAGCAGTCGACGTCAAGAAAAGGCAACTGTTTAGATAGCTCGCCAATAACATATTTTTGAAACATTAGGTGATTTAAAGATTACGATGGAAGAATATGTCGAATATTATAATACAAAGAGAATCACAACAAAATTAAAAGGATTGATTCCTGTACAATACAGGAATCAATCCTTATTAACTATCTAAAAACAAGTTAAGTTAGTGTCCAACAATTAGAGTTCGCTTCAATCACGCCGTGCACCGCTTTTTAGTAATTAGCTGCGGTTGCTACAAAGGAATGATTATGATAGCTGAAGAAAATATAAAATTAAAAATGGATATTTCATCAGTGATTCATAAAAAGTGTGTAATATATTTTATGAAGCGGTTATGGATAACTGTTGTGTAATAAATAAAGGAGGAAAAATTATGATGGGAATTTGAAAAAAACTTGTGTTCTGAATATGGATTGTTGTTTGTACTCAGGCGTAAAAGAATTTTGTTCAATAGAAGTTAGTTTAAGATTTACTACGCGAGATTCCGTTTTCAAAGAAAAAAGTATTTGAAGAGGTTAAGATGTGTAATATTACTATTTTTATTCCTTGTTAACATGTTAGAATAGAGGGGTTCGTGCTCCTGCGAACTTATTTATCTAGTTGAGATTTTAAGAAATACCTCTTATGTCGCTAAAATAGAAGTATGAGAGAGATATAGGTATTTTGCACCATTGAAAGGTAATGATTTTGATATTTCCGTTATTTATTGCTTTCGATAGGAATATACAGAATTTTTTAAGTGTGATTTTCTTCTGAGAGGATCTTTATTCATTTTATAGTATTATAAAGGAAGTATGTTAATTGCGCTAATGTGGGAATACTTATTTTGTGGAGTGAAAAATAGAGGGGGCGTAAAAAGATGAAAAAAAATGCTATAGCATATATTACAAGAAAGAGAAATAGAACTTTAATAATTTTTATCATATTAACTATAGTTCTTTCTTGCTTGTATTCTTGTTTAACAATAATGAAATCAAGCAATGAAATAGAAAAGGCTTTATATGAAAGTTCTAATTCTTCAATATCAATAACAAAAAAAGATGGTAAATATTTTAATGTTAATCAATTTAAAGATATTGAAAAATTAAAAGAAATTGAAGAAAAAATAATTCAATATGATGGATTAGCAAAACTAAAAGATGCTAAAGTAGTTAGCGGAGAACAAAGAATAAATAGAGAAGATTTATCTGACGAGTTTAAGAATGTTGTTTCACTCGAAGCTACAAATAATACTAAAAGAAATATTTTATTTAGTAGTGGGGTATTTACAATTAAAGAAGGTAAAAATATAGAAGAAAATGATAAGAATTCAATTATTGTTCATGAAGAATTTGCTAAACAAAACAATCTAAAATTAGGTGATGAAGTTGATCTTGAATTACTAGATATTGAAAAAAGTGGAAAAATAAAAAGTCATAAATTTAAAATTATAGGAATCTTTTCTGGTAAAAAACAGGAAACATATACAGGATTATCTTCTGATTTTAGTGAAAATATGGTGTTTGTAGATTATTCAACAAGCCAAGAGATATTAAATAAATCAGAAAATAATAAAATCGCAAATAAAATTTTAATGTATTCTGGTAGTGCAGAATCTACAGACTTAGCCTTAAACAAATTGAAAGAGCTTAAAATTGATGAGTCAAAGTATTTTGTTGAAAAAGATTCTAATGCGTTTGAAGAGTCTTTAGAGTCAGTGAGTGGAATAAAACATATAATAAAAATAATGACTTATTCTATTATGTTAGGTGGGATGGTTGTTCTTTCATTAATCTTGATTCTATGGTTAAGAGAAAGAATTTATGAAATAGGTATATTTTTATCTATTGGAACATCTAAGATACAAATTATAATGCAATTTATATTCGAGTTAATATTCATATCGATACCAAGTATAATATCTTCCTTATTTTTAGGAAATGTATTACTAAAAGTAATTGTAGATGGATTCATTAACTCAGAGGACTCAATGATTTCCGGTGGAAGTTTAATAAATAATAGTAGTTTTATGTTAAATATAACAACACTTGGACAAAGTTATTTAATATTAATAAGTATTATTGTTTTATCAGTTGTATTTGCTTCTTCATTAATATTAATCAAGAAGCCTAAAGAAATATTATCAAAAATAAGTTAGGAGAAAATAATGGATATATTAGAAATAAAGAATGTAGCATATAGTTATGCAAATTCTAAAGAAAAAGTTTTGTCAGGAGTAAATCAAAAATTTGAACTTGGGAAGTTTTATGCGATAGTAGGAAAGTCAGGAACAGGAAAATCTACACTTCTCTCCTTACTTGCTGGACTTGATAAACCTCAAACAGGAAAAATATTGTTTAAGAATGAAGATATACAAAAGAAAGGATATAGTAATCATAGAAAAAATAATATATCTTTAGTATTTCAAAACTATAATTTAATAGATTATTTATCACCAATTGAAAATATTAGATTAGTAAATAAATCAGCAGATGAAAGTATCTTGTTTGAACTAGGTTTAGATAAAAAACAAATAAAAAGAAATGTTATGAAATTATCTGGTGGACAGCAACAAAGAGTAGCTATTGCTAGAGCATTGGTATCAGATGCTCCAATAATACTAGCTGATGAGCCTACTGGTAATCTAGACAGTGTTACTGCTGGAGAAATAATTAATATATTAAAGACATTAGCTAAAGATAGAAATAAATGTGTAATAGTTGTAACACATAGTAAGGAAGTAGCAGATTCTGCGGATATCATTTTAGAACTAAGTGGTAAAAAGTTGAAAAAAGTAAATAAAATGAATTTGGAGGTTGAATAATGATAAAAAATGCATTTGCTTATGTAACTAGAAAAAGCTTAAAATCATTAATTATTATATTAGTTATTTTATCTATGTCAACTTTAAGTCTCATTAGTTTATCTATTAAAGATGCTACGGACAGAGCTTCAAAAGAAACATTTGCTAATATAACAAATAGTTTTTCTATGGAGATAAATAGACAAGTAAATCCAGGAACACCTAGAGGTGGGGGAAATGTAAAAGGTGAAGATATTAAAAAGATATCTCAAACAGATAGTATAGACTCCTATGTAAAAAGAATAAACAGTGTTGCAGATTTAGTTGATTATGATATTATTGAAACTCAAGAGACTCTTGCGAATCAATCACCTGAAAGAGCGAAGAATTTTAAAAGAACAGTTATGATAACTGGGGTTAACGATTCATCAAAAGAAACAAAATTTGTATCAGAAGCATATAAATTAGTAGAAGGAAAGCATTTAGAAAATGAAGATAAAAATAAAATCTTAATGCATAAAGATTTAGCTGAAAAAAATAATCTTAAAGTTGGAGATAAGATAAAAATAAAATCTAATTTGTTTGATGCTGATAATGAGAAAGGTGCAGATGAAACAGTAGAAGTAGAAATTAAAGGTCTATTCGATGGGCATAATAGCGGTGGAGTAAGTGCAGCACAAGAACTATACGAAAATACATTAATCACTGATGTTCATACAGCTGCTAAAGTTTATGGTAATACAGAAGATACAGCTGTATACCAAGATGCAACATTCTTTGTAAAAGGTGATAAGAATCTTGATAGTGTAATAAAAGATCTTGGGAAATTAGATATAAATTGGAGAGAATATAATTTGATTAAAAGTTCATCAAATTACCCTGCATTACAACAATCTATATCAGGTATCTACTCAATTTCAAATAAATTATTTGTTGGCTCATTAATATTTGCAGGAGTTGTAGTTTCATTATTATTATTCTTATGGATGAATGCTAGAAAGAAAGAAATAGCAGTATTACTATCATTAGGTATATCAAAATTAGAAATTTTTGGTCAATTCCTAATTGAGATGGTATTTATATCAATCCCCGCATTCGTTGGTTCTTATTTTTTAGCTCAATATACAGCTGATAAGCTTGGGAATAATATATTGAATAAGGTTACTGGTGATATAGCTAAACAAATAGCTAGACAATCTGCATCTAGCCAATTAGGTGGTGGGGCAGAAGCTGAAGGATTTAACAAGACATTATCAAGTTTAGATATAAATGTATTACCTAAATTCATAATTTATGTAGTTATATTTATGAGTTTAGTGCTTCTTGTATCATTGATTATTTCTTCATTCAATATATTAAGAAGGGATCCAAAAGAATTATTAATTGACAATAATTAAAATTTTCGGTGCTTTCTAGCACCGAAAGTTTTTTGACTTTTAAATATCAAATAATATGCTGTATAATATAAGTGTATAGGCTTAAGTGGAGGTATATATGAAAATATTAACTGTTGAAGATGATAATATGATAAGAGAGGGAATAAGTGAATATCTTTCAGAATTTGGATATACTGTTATTCAAGCTAAAGATGGAAGAGAAGCCTTGTCAAAATTTAATAGCAATATAAATTTGGTTATCTTAGACATTCAGATACCTTTTATAAATGGTTTAGAAGTGTTGAAAGAAATTAGAAAGAAAAGCAATTTACCAATTCTAATCTTGACTGCATTTAGTGATGAAGAATATAAAATTGACGCATTTACTAATTTAGTAGACGGGTATGTAGAAAAGCCATTTTCATTGCCAGTATTAAAGGCTAGAATAGACTCTTTAATTAAGAAGAATTATGGACATTTAGAGAAGTTTGAATATAAGGAGCTATCAGTTAATTTTAATAGCTATACAGCTAAAATAAATGGTGAAGAAATAGATGTAAATGCAAAAGAACTAGAAGTATTAAAATGTTTATTGGATAATAATGGACAAGTGTTAACAAGAATGCAAATTATTGATTATGTATGGAAAGATAGCGAAGAAATTCCTTATGATCGAGTAATAGATGTATATATAAAAGAACTTAGAAAAAAATTACAATTAGACTGTATAACTACTATAAGAAATGTAGGATATAAATTGGAGAGAAAATGAAAAAATTAAAGATATTTCCCAAAATGTTCATACAAATATTTTCTGTTCTTGGAATAATAATTATATTAGTTCATTCATTAGTTTTTTTTATTTTTCCTAAAACATATTTGGAAACCAGAAAAGAAGAGATTCATAATAAGGCAAATGAAATTTCCAGTAATATGAATGGAAAAGAAATAAAATATATAGAACAAACGCTGGATCTTTATTCTAAGAGTAGTGAAATAAAGGCATTTATAAAAGAAAAAAATAATAATAATGAATTACAAATCAAAGATAATATAAATTTTAATTTAGAAAGCAATAGTAATTCTTTGATAATTGAAGAAAGAGAAATAAAGCTTAATGATGGTAAAAAAACACATCTACAATTTGTTTCTACAGCTGATATGCAAAAAGATGCGAAAGATTTAAGCCTTAAATTTTTACCATATTCTTTATTAATATCAATTTTATTTTCTGCTATTATTTCTTTAATTTATGCAAAATTAATAAAAAATAATATACAAGAAATAAAAATTGTTACTGATAAAATGATGAAACTTGATAAAAAAATGCGTTTAAAAGTTAGCTCTAATGATGAAGTTGGAGAATTAAAACAACAAATTAATGATTTGTATTCTACTTTATTAAGAACAATTGACGATTTGGAATTTAAAAATAAAGAAATTTTAAAATTAGAAAAGTTAAAATATGACTTTTTTAAAGGTGCATCCCATGAACTTAAAACTCCTCTTGCTAGTCTTAAAATAATACTGGAAAACATGAAATATAATATTGGAAAATATAAAGAAAGAGATATTTATATTAACGAATGCATTGAAATCGTTGATAGTTTAACAAAAAATATTTCTCAAATATTATCAGTTCATTCTATAGAAAATTTGAATAATGATGAAGAATACTTGAAAATAAATGATACATTAGAAGATGTATTAAAAAAGTATGAAATATTAGCAAATCAAAAGAAAATAACTGTTAATAATTATATATTAGACGAGAATGTCTATATAGGAAAAACAGCTTTAAAAATTATTCTATCTAATTTGATTAGCAATGCAATAAAATATACTGACGTAAATGGAATTATTAATATTGGATTAGATAAAGGCTGGTTGTATATTGAAAATTCATATAGAGATAATAAAGTTTCTGATATAACTAAATTATTTGAAGTCAAATTTGATTTGAATAAGGAAAGTAGTAATGGTTTAGGATTATATATTGTAAGCAATCTTTTGAATAATTATAATATAAAATATAAAGCTCTACAAAATAAAGATTTTTTTGTGTTTAAAATAAAAATATCTTAATAAAAATTGTGAAGTCAATCCATATGTTACTGATTTAAACAGATATATTGTACTTTTTAATCGAGATTGTAAAATAATTTGTGTAAAACACCCCTTCATCGGTAGAGTGGTGTCATCTACCAAAGAAGGGGTGTTTGTTATAGGTAAAAAGGATATTATAAAATATATTATTGGTGGTGTGAAACGTTTCTATATGGCAAAAGTAGAAACCATTATACAAAAGGTGTAGGCCTATACAGTCTTATTATTTCTAAAAACAACATACTGCTTTCTCATCGGAATATCAAAAGTAATACAGGAAGTTCCACTATGAGAACAGACGGTATTCCATATCGCTGTTTCTTCTAGCGGACGTGCAGTGAAAAAAATACGATAACCTTTAACAATAATATGTGCAACTATGCGAAAGATAGACGAATTTTAGTGTATAAAAAAATTAGATGGATGTATACAACCTGTATGAATTTTTAAAAGGAATATAGTGTAGGACTGATTACGTATTAACTGTCTAGAGCTATATTCCTTTTTCTAATTAAAGCATTAGATAATTATTAATAGATCAAATGTAGTTCGTTTGATTAATTTAATGATAACTATTTGCTAATAACTATTAGTCAATGTTTTTTAGTACAAAAAATATTTATGAATTAGGAGAAAAAAGTGATTAAGAAAAAAATATGTGACTATTTGTATCTAGTGGCAGGTATATTATTTTTTATCAGTGGATTTATTTACCACAATTCAACATTCTATATCTTAGGGGTATATTTTGTTACTATATGTATTGTGGAGAAAAATAATGACGATAAAAATAATTTAGATAGAGTATATTTAATAAGAAATATACTCTATAGGACAGTATCAGATAGGACAGTATCAGCGGAAAAGTAAAGATTATGAGAAGATTGAGACAACTTATATGATAGTCTAATTTGATAAAATCTATAAGTAAAAATATAGATCGAGTGTATAAGTTATGACAAATAAAACGCCAAGAGTGAAAGAAACTGGAGGTAGAGTTAAAAGTATATTAATCATCTGGAGATAGAGTATGTGTCAAAGAAGAAAGGATAGCGGTGAGAGCGGTGAAATTTGAATATAAACTTGAAGAAACATACAGGAGTAGCATAGGAGCGGTGTTCATGATAGATATGTCTCTCAGTAATATTTTATCAAAAATTGATAGAAAGAACGTATATGACTATATCGTTTACAGCGATGAGATGACATTTATGATAGATGGTATTATTGAGATGGAAAGTTATTGGTATGACATAGAGCTGATTTTTAAATTTTATGGAGAGTATTCATTTTTTAGAGGAAAAGTAATAAGTGGTAGTATTAAGGAAAATGGTTGTATAGCAGTAATCAAGAATACATCGGTGGTAAAAAAAGATCTCAAGGTACTAATGAAAATGGGTAGGAATGATATGAAAAAAGCATATATAGAGCTAAAGAATAAGATGTTAAATAGTTTTGAAGATATTTGGGAATTTCTGAATAAATTGAAAATATTCTACTTGAAAACGATCCGGTTTAATAGAAGTATACTGTTGTTTTGTTAATGAGAGAAAGGGCAAGGAGATTATACTCTGTCAAAATTTCGGACAAAGATATCCTAATTTTTTAATATTTCGTTGAATTCTTTTTCATAATTTAATGGTGATTGGTAATCACAATGTTCATGAATTCTTAGAGTGTTATAAAAACTATTAATATATTCAAATACTAATCTAGATACATGATTATAGTCACATATCTTTTGCCCATTTAAACATTTCCTTTTAATTAATGAACGTAATGAACGGAAGGATTTGGTAGAAGCATTATCCTAAGGTGTTACCTTGTGAGAATAGCTTATAATCATATTGATGCAAGAATAAAAAGTGTAGTTTGAGGGAAATGTAGAGCGGTTTATTAATATTGATAAATAGAGAAGTACATGGCAGGCCATAAAAATGTCTTAAAGATTGGTGATATTATATAATATGTGAAATGGGCTAGACGTATATCCTATAAATGATGACTGTGGTTTTCCCCCTATGTGTATATTTTAATAGTGAAAATATGTAGGTTGATACAGGATATACTCCACACGCCAATTATATTAGTTAAATATAAAACCTTAATTTGTCAGTTAAAAGTAAATAATTAATGTTTAAGTGTGTAGTTCAAAACAATTACATAAAATTCAAAAGATATAGGCAAAGTTACTTACTTCTCTTATACACATTCCTATTTTATATATTATGTTTGTGTATCTATTGCCAAATTGTAATCTTGCATGTTTTACATATTTTGCTGCTGTTATTATCATTGTTTTAATGTCTGTTGATAGTCGCTTTCTTGCCACCGTATGACTCTTATTTCTTTTTTATGTATCATTATAGGCTGAATTGTCCAATATTCGTAAAGTATTATATGCTCTCATAGTTAAATGAAGTATAAAATGTTTGTTGCGAATTTTCCGCTTTTATATGTAATATTTTCAACTTTTATATTCTTAATAAAATGCTTCTCTAAAATAAATGATGAAAATATTTTATCGTATTCACCAGATGAGTGCATTGTATAATAGAAAAATGTTTAGATTATTTCTCATATAATCCAAATATTTGTATTTTTCATCACGTATACAGGTATTATTAAATATTTTGCTAAAAGTGATAAAACATGCATAAAAGGCTATTGAACATACATTTTTATAATGATATGATTGTTGTAGAAGTGAATGCAGTGTTAGGTTTTTATAAAAGAATATGATAATTTTATTTAAACCAAATACATTATGTAAGGAGGGATGTAAGCGCTAACTTTAAATATTTGTATTTTAAAAGGGAAAACAAAAATCAAGAAAGGAGTTAAATTAGTATTTAAATAACGCATAAAACACTAATGAATGATTAATGTTGAAATGTTAATGGGTATTACTTATAGTTTTGGGACTCGCTCTAATAGACATTCACAAACACAGTAGAGTTACTATTCTACTAAATTATAATGATTTACTAATATCGTATTATTGATAAAACAACTGATAATAATTATCATAAATTAAACCTTTAGATAAGGTATTTTAGTCATACTGTTTTTTGTTTATATGGAGGATCTGATTTACCTAATCTGCAACATTAATAAAAACTAGTATATGTATTAACTTATTAATTTAAAGTGAGTAGAAAATGAAAGGGAAAGTATCAATGAATAGGCTACTTAAAGTAGCTGCACCGGCACTTTTGGTAGCTGCTATTATTTGTCAATCAGTAGGTTTTCAAGGCGTTTTAGCTAAAGATAATGTTACAACAGCATCTAGCGATCATGTTTCAAACCTTACTGATCAACAATTACAGGCATTAACAAATCCCGTTCTTCAATCTTATAAAGCAGATAACAGCCATAAAGTTTGGAAAATGACTGCTGATAGTCGATTAGCTGTTCTAGCAAATCAAACTAATATCGAAAATGTAAGATTGCAAGAAGTGGTGAAATTAGTAAATTCAGAATTTGTTGAAAAAGGAATTATTTCATCTCCATTAGCAATGGTTTTTGCTCAAGAAAAAGATGTTAGTTATGGAGATATTTTAATCAATATTGATAAAACAAATCCAATTACAAATAACTCTAATAGCGAAGAAGCATATAAAATCACAATTGGAGAAGATGGAGTTCGTTTAACTGGTGCCAGTGAAAATGCTGTTATGCATGGATTAAGAACAATCCAAAATTTAGCTATTACTAATGATGGTTTAGTTTACGGTGAAATCATGGATTATCCGAATGTTGCAGAACGTAGAGTACATGTTGACTGCGCTAGAAAATACATTTCTAAAGATTGGTTTATTCGCCAAATTAGAGAAATGTCTTATATGAAAATGAATGCTCTTCAAATTCATTTTTCTGAAAATATGGGATTTAGAATTGAATGTGAAACTGATCCAGCTATCGTTTCTGATCAATATTTAACAAAAGTAGAAGTTAGAGAAATTTTAGCAGAGGCTAAAAAATACGGTATCAAAGTTATTCCATCATTTGATAGTCCAGGTCATGTTGACCAAATTTTAAAAGCTCATCCTGAATACGGGCAAGTTAATAATAGCGGAAATCATTATAGATCTGGTTTAGATGTTACTAATCCTGAAGCCATTGCATATATCCGTAGTTTATATGATGAATATATGGATTTATTTGAAGGATGTACTGATTTCCATATTGGTGGCGATGAGTATATGGAGTTTGACCGTCCGCCATTCACTACAGAATATAAGAGTGTATTAAACTCTTATGCAGTTGAAAAATATGGTCAAGGATATATTTGGAAAGACGTAATTGCCGGATATATTAATGATTTAGCTGAATATGTACATGATCGTGGATTTACACCAAGAATTTGGAATGATGGTGTTTATTACGGTGAAAGCTCTTATGAAGGTGCACAAAAAATAAAAATGCATGACTATATTGGAATTGATTTCTGGTCACAAATGTCATGGAATTCAAGTATTGCAAATTTACAAACATTCATTAATAAAGGTCATGATACAATTTATAACATCAATGCAAGTTTCTTCTATTATGTATTACGTAATGATAAACCTACTGATGGTAGAGAACAACACTCATTTGATAATTTGAATGCAGATCGTAAAATCTATAATGAATGGACACCTGGAAAATTCCAAGGTAACCCAGCTGTAGATGATAATTCTGATTTTATTAAAGGTGCTTCAATGGGAATTTGGTGTGACAATCCAAATTTATGTAGCGAAGATGTAATTACTGAAGATATTGCTGATGAATTACGTGCATTAGCTTCTAAATCATGGAATACAAGCAGTAACGCAATTATCAATTTTGATGGTTTCCAAGAAAATTATGCTAAATTAGGTAATGTTGCTGGATTTGAAAAAGGATCTACATTACCAGATGCTGGAGAATTCTTAACAGCTGGTGATTTAGGAAAAATTACTATTCGTTTCGTAGATGAAAATAATCAAGAATTAAAACATGAAGTAATTAAATACGGAACAGTTGGTGAAAAATTTGAATTTAGTGCTGATCCTATTTATGGATACCGTGTAATTGATAATACACCAATTACTGGTACTTACACTAAAGAAGGTGCTGTTTATATATTCACTTATGAATTATATACAGATAAGGCGGCTTTAAATAACGAAGTAACAAATGTATTAAAAGAAAAAGATTATATCAATGAAACATTTAGTGAATATAAAACAGCATTAATAGCTGCTAAAGCTATTAATGATAAAACTGATGCAACACAGGCAGAAGTAGATGAAGTATATGATGAACTTATCGAAGCTAAAGCAAAAGCAGTTAAAATAGAATATTATTCATTATATGTACAAAGTACATATCCACTAAAACAAGATGATTATGTTGGTGGATATGAAGCATATAAACAAGCTGTAGATGCTGGTAAAGTATTATTATCTAGCGATACTTTAAATGCTGAGACTGCTAAAGGAGCTTATGAAGCAATTAAAACTGCTAAATCAAACTTAGTAAAACCTGATGGAAACATTCCAACAATTACCGCTACAGATAACTATTACGAAAAGAATCAATGGTATCCAACTAAAGAATATAGTTATGAAAAAATGTTAGATAACGATTTGAATACTAAGTGCTGGTTTGGACAAGAACAAGCAGCGGATAAAGAATTTAAATTTACTTTTCCTACAGCTGTCAACATGACAAGTGTTCAGGTTATTCAGCCTTCTAATGTAGGTGATGATGCATTGAAAGCTGCTGATATCGAAGTTTCATTAGATGGTGAAACATGGACTAAAGTTGGATCAATTACTGAAAATGATTTAGATTACACAGCAACATTTGAAAAAATTGCAGTTAAATATGTAAGAGTCCGCTTAACTGAGGCTAAACCAGGCTACTGGTATCAAGTTTCTGAAGTGAAATTTGCTTATGAACAACCACAAGAAGATAACACTTTAAGAGATATGATTAATGAAGCAGAAGCATTAGATATAAATGGTAAAGCCCCTATCTTAGTATCTAATATGGTTGATGCTCTAATTGCTGGTCAAAAAGAATATGTTAAAGGTACTACTGATACTACAACTGTAGAAACGACTTTAAGAAATGCTATCGATGCATTAAAAGATGCAGCTGATATTACTAATTTATCAGGACTGATAGAAAAAGTACAAAAATTAAATAAAGCTGATTATACAGTAGATTCATGGAATAATTTAGAAGCTGCTTATAACAAAGCATTAGAAGTTTTGGAAAATACAACCGCAACTCAAGAACAGGTTGATAAGGCCTGCGATGATTTAGATAGGGCTATTAATGCATTAGTTAAAGCTCCTATAGTAGCAGATAAAACTGAATTATTAAAAGCTATTGAAGCAGCTAAAGACTTAGTTGAAAAAGATTATACTTCAGAATCATGGAAGACATTACAAGATGCATTGGATGCAGCAAATAAAGTAGTGGCTAATAAAGATGCTACTCAAGAAGAAATTGATGCTGCAGTTGATGCAATCAATGATGCAATTGATAAATTAGAAGCTAAACCTGTTGAACCAGAAAAGCCAATTGAACCTGAAAAGCCAATGGATCCAGTAAAACCTGCTAAACCAAACCAACCTGCTAAACCAAACCAACCTGCTAAACCAGGTGTAGCAACTGGTGATAATGCAAACTTTATGGCTATTGGAACTCTTATCGCAGCAACTGCTGTTATCGCTTTGTTAAAAAAAGAAAACTAAATTAATTAATGATAATGGACCGTAAATTATCATAAAAAGTGCGGTCCTTCTATATATTTATTTATGTAAGCGCTTTGATGAGGTGGAATGATATGAAAAAAATTAAAAAGCTATTTAAAATTGGACTTTCTATAGCCATTGTGATGTCTGGATTTTTAGCAACTGCTAAAGTTGCTAATGCATCAACATCATTAATGACTTATCCAAATGTTCAACAATATACTAAAGAAGCGGGGCAAGATTTTACTCTTGCTGAAAATAGTCGAATTTTTGTAGTAGCAAATGAAAAAACATTAAATAATACTATTTTATTAAAAGATTTAAAATTAACTAGTTCAAATTTTGAAGCCGCTGGAGTTTTATCCAAAGCCCCAATAATAGTATTCGGTAAAGAAGAAAATGCAGTAGTTAATGATATTGTTGTTAGAATGGAGGATGTGGCTGAATTAGAAGGAAAAGCTGAAAGCTACAAATTAGATATTACTGATAAAATCACAGTAACCGCTAAAGATGAAATTGGTATTTATTATGGTTTAATGTCAGTAATTCAAATGTTAAAGATTAATGATAAAATATTAGAGAAAGGAACTGTTATTGATTATCCAGATGTTGAATTACGTTCAATGCATTTAGACATTGCTCGTAAACCATTCTCTAAAGAATGGATAATTCGTCAAATCAAAGATTTATCTTGGCAAAAATATAATGCGGTTCAACTTCATTTTTCTGAAAATGAAGGATTTAGAATTCAAAGTGATACTCTGGATGCAATCGAAGGATTTAAATATAAATATGATGATGTATTAAGTAAACAAGATATTTTAGATATTATTCAAGTTGCTAATGATTATCATATTGAAATCGTGCCTTCTTTAGATTCTCCAGGTCACCTGGGAGCAGTTTTACAATATCTGCCAACTGATTACAGTTGTAGAGAACTATTCCCAACCGATGATCGACGAAATCAATGCTTTAATATCTTTACAAATCCTGAAGCTAGAGAATTCTTAGTAAATTTAATGACTGAATTTATTGAATTCTTTGGTGATGCGGGATGTAAACATTTTAATATTGGCGGTGATGAGTTCTTAGCTAAATTCTCTAGTTTTAGTAATGAACAATACGGACAAATTATGACATATTTTAATGATATTTCTAAGATAGTTAAAGATAACGGAATGACTCCAAGAGCATGGAATGATGGTTTATTATTTGGTGATTATGAGGGTTATACATTGGATAGTGACATTGAAGTTTGTTACTGGGCAGCTCCTGAAAACTGTGCATCGGTAGCGGATTTTGTTGCTAATGGTAACAAAGTAATCAACTATTCTGATGTTTATATGTACTATGTACTTTCTTGGTGGTGGCAAACTAATGCAGTACCAGAAGGTGATCGTATTTATGATGAATGGCATCCTGGTAAATTCTCTAACTTATCCGGAACAGCACAAACTTTTGAAGAACCTTATCCAGAATATGTAATGGGTGGTTCTTACGCAGTTTGGTGTGATGATCCAAATTATGAAAGCGAACAAAGCGTAGAAGATAAAATCTATCATCGCACACGTGCAACAGCTTATAAGATGTGGAACGCGAACGATAATCAACCAGACTATGATGTTTTTAAAGCTGCTGTTGATAAATTGGGAAGAACTCCAGGCTTCAATGAGGCTTTACCTGCTCCGGGTGAAGTGTTCCAGGGTGAAGATACAGCAACAGTTACTATCAAATATATTGATAATTTTGGTAAGACTATTGCTGCAGATGATGTATTCTATGGTCTAAATGATAGTGAGTATCATTTTGAAGCAAAAGAATTATTTGGATATAGTTTTATTGAATCAGATTTACCATTAGATGGTAAATATAACGGTAATATGACAATTACTTTAAAATATCAATTACATTGTGATAAAACTGATTTAAAAAAAGAAATATTTGAACCATTAGCAGTAAGTGAATATATTAATGAAACTGTAGCTGATTATAATAAAGCATTAACAATGGCAAAAGAAATATATTTTGACGAAACAAGTGGACAATTAGCTGTTAATAACGCATTAAGAGCATTACAAGATGCTAAAAATAAAGCTGTAAAATTGGAATATTATTCATTATATGTTGAAGTTACATATCCATTAAATGAAAGTGACTATTCAAGTGGATATCAAGCTTATAAAAATGCTGTAACTACAGGAAAAACATTACTTAATAGTGAAGGATTAACTGTTGAAAAAGCTAAAGAAGCTTATAATGCAATTCAAACAGCTAAGCAATCATTAGTTAAACCTAATGCTAAAGTTCCAACTATTTCAGCAACTGATACTTATTATCAATCTAATAACTACAATAATATGATTGATGGTAATATTAATACTAAATGTTGGTTTAATAGCAACCAAGAAATTGGTAAAGAAGTTAAATTCACATTTACTCGTCCAATAAATATTAGTTCTATCCAAATCATTCAACCAAGCAATGCTGGTGAAGATATAATTGATGGTGCTGATGTGCAAATCTCCACTGATGGAAAAAATTGGACAACAGTAGGAACGTTAGATAATTCAGCATTTGAAAAAACTATTACTTTTGATAAGACATTGACTAAATATGTTAGAATTGTTCTTACCGAAGGTAAGGGGAACTGGTATCAAATTGCAGAAGTTAAGTTTGAATTAGAAGAAATACCTGAAGATTCAACTTTAAAAGATATGATTTTAGAAGCTGAAACATTAAATATTACTGGTAAATCTAGTGGCTCAGTAAATGAAATGATTGATGCATTAATTGTTGCTCAAAAATCTTATGTTGAAGGAAAAGTTGATGTAACTGAAGAAACTAATAATTTACGTAATGCAATCAATGCATTAAGAGATACAGTTACCTCAAACAAAGAAAAACTAACAAATAAGATTAATGATGCAAAAGAAATAGAAAATAATAACTATTCTATTGAATCATGGTCAAGATTTGAAAAAGCTTTATTAGAAGCAATCATTGTTAATGAAGATAGTAATGCTACTCAAGAACAAGTTGATAAAGCACTTAAAACACTTGATGATGCTATCAAAGGTCTTAAAGCTCCTAGTGATACAAGTGAATTAGAGACTGTTATTGATAAAGCAAATAAGCTGGATGCAAGCAAGTATACTGAAAAATCATGGAACGCATTGCAAAATGCAATTGATGCTGGTAATAAAGTTCTAGAAAACAAAGATGCTACTCAAGAAGAAATCAATGCAGCAGTTGATGCAATCAATAATGCAATTGATAAATTAGAAGTTAAACCTGTCGATCCTGATAAACCGGCAAAGCCAGAAAAACCAATGGATCCAGTAAAACCTACTAAGCCAGGTGTTGCAACTGGGGACAATACAAACTTTATGGCTATTGGAACTTTACTAGTAGCAGCTACTGGGATTGCTTTACTTAAAAAGAAGAAAAAAGAAAATTAATTAAACCTGAATCCGTGACGAATTGTTTATCACGGATTTGCTTAATTATAATCATTATAGCTATGATTTAATCTCAGTTACCCTGTTTTAGGACATAGTAAAATTTAGATGTTAAACTATTCTTAGATTTAATATTATATCTGAGAATAGTTTTATTTTACTGGTAGAATCAAGAGATGCTATTATTAATTTTAGTTAAAACTATTGAATTGAGGTAGAATTAATTCAGTATTGACAAATATGTAAAACAATTTGAATATGCGTATGCTTGAAGCAGTCCGAGGGTGTGTTTGATAAAGAAGAATTAACTCCTTCACGAATGCTGACTATTACGTTAGATATGATGGGGTTTCATCAGATATGGTAGAAAAAATGAGTGAAATGGATCCAGCCTCTATGATGAACCAGATGTATTATAGTGCAATGAGGTTACTTCCAATATTTATTCTGATTATTATTTTATCAAATTCTTTAATTGCAGACCAGGTAGATCAAGGGGCAATGGCTTTTGGAGGTGGACTAAGTATGTTTTTTCCTTGCTTCAACGATTGGTATGTTTGGCTCTGGAAATATGCTTAACACTGGTATGGGTGTTACAGAATTAAGTATATTTAATAAACTTACCTAGTGGGGGTGTATGATATGGGGTCATTAAAGCATATGGCAGAGATGATAAGTCTTGAAACTGGAATAAACATTAAATATGTTTGTATCCCAGCTACCCTTATCGCATTAGACTGTTCTCGAAAAGTGGGCTGTCACGATTCTTTGAAGAGATTGATTCTTATCAACAAATATATTCGGAAATTCAGCAATAGTATCAAAAACAAGAGAATTCTTAAGCAATCATTAGTTTGCGTATAACTGGAGAGAGTGCGGCTATTCAAATAAAAAATTATATTGAGTCACATTCGTATTTAGAAAATACGGATATAATTCTATTAGTGATTTCTGATCATGAATACTTGCTAAGAAAAGTAAATCAAATACAAAAAAACAAAGGATTGTGTGTGAGGTAGGGACTTATAATCAAGAATTATGGGGACAGCAACACAAACGCTATCTGAAAGAATATAAAAATGTAACTTACACAACGCTCTTGATAAGTGGCAAATTGAACAGCTATTTTGCTGACATCAACAAACAGGCACTGGAACGTTTAGAAACATTTATCGAACAAATGAAACAGGCGCAAGGTGTAACAGAGCAGTTAAAAGCTGAAAATGCTTTTGAATGGATTGGAAGAATGAATAACATTCGAGCTTGTGCTGTGGAGATTGTGAACACGGAAATCATTTACGCATAAGGCAAAGCGACAGGGAGAAATCACTGCCGCTTTGTCTTTAGGAAAACGTGAAAGTTAGAAATATTTCACTTACCTTATTGACATTCATAAGTTAAGGCGATATATTTATAACATCTCAAGTGCGAAATATATAACATGAGAGGAGCCTAATATGAATAAAAAAGTATCTTTAAAAGAAATTGTCGGAACTAAAATTGTTTATGCCATCATTCTTACATCCTACTATTGGATGTGGGCAAGAACCGATTGGGAAGACTGGTATTTAACAGCACAGTATGTACTTGGCTGTGTTCTCATTGCTTTTTTCTTGTTTCAGTATGTGAGAATTAAGAATTACAAGAAAGAAGGCGTTGATGAAATGGCAGAACAAAACTTGAAACGATGTGACTCAATTTGTTTAAAAATTTTTGTTGGTGTAATGGTTGTAGTTGCTTTTGGTGCTGCCATTCTCGGTCATGCAAATGCCGTCAATACAGGATTTATTGGGTGGACAATTGTTTTGTCAATTTTGGTTTTATCTATTATTAGAACAGTGATGTTTGTGGTTATGGATAGCAAGGGGGTGTAATATGGCTCTCATTACAAAAATCAAAGAATACCGAGAAAAGGCAGGATATAAACAAAGTGAACTCGCTGAGATGGTTGGTGCAAGGAGAGAAACCATTGTTCACCTTGAAAATGGCAGATATAATCCTTCCTTAAAGTTAGCTATGGATATAGCGAAAATATTCAATGTGGCTGTCGAAGAATTGTTTGAATTTGTAGATAGCGAAAATTAAAGAGGTTTTTTATAAAGAAGCAGTAAATGCTGTCATAAAACTATGTAATCCGCCGTGTATGGGTAAAACCATAGCGGCGGTTTTTCTTGAGAGTGTAAATAATGGAAAGCCAAATCCTCATTATGAGTTTTTTTATTCTCTATATTTGAAATCTGTCTATATAATTCGTTAATGCTGATATTCATATCTATGAGTGCTTTGTATATATCTTCAAGTATATGAATATGTAGTTATTCACTGCCTCTTATATGTGGTCTTCTACCATTATAATCATTGTGTTTTTATATATTAAAATATTTGCCCATATCTTTATGGATTTTTCATAATTGATGCAATACATGACTTTTGTCCAATTTTTATATCTATTACTTGATGTTTTAAGAAGTTTATCTTTTTCTTGGTCATTATCTCATAATCAGTTCTAAAACCAATTAATTCATGTATTTATGTATACATATTTAAAAAATGCATAAAATATATTGATATGTATAGAAAAAAGAGTATAATATAATTTATATCAATTTGGATTGTGACTTTAAGCAGGCAAGACCAAATGTAATATAGATACATTTTTTAAGTGTGTCTATATTACATTCGGTCTTTTTTGTTGGAAAGTTGAGGTGAAATGGAAAAATACGTAATCAGGTGTAATCATGTATTGAAAAACAAATAAAGGAAGGGAAACTATGAAAGGAAAGACAGTTAATAAAACTTTATGTGGGGCTTTAACAGCAATAATGCTTATTTCGTTATTAATGATGCCTCAAGCAGTTAACGCATTAGAACCTACAAACTTATGCTTAGGAAAAACAGCAACAGCGACTGCACAATACAACGATACAACTCGTTCTGCAGCAATGGCAATTGATGGAAATTTAGAAACATGGTGGTCAACAGATGGTTATAAACCAGCTCAATCAATTACAGTTGATTTAAAAGACAAAACAGAATTTAATAAGTTTATGATTTATTATGAAGTTGGACAAAAAATGAAATCATTTAAGATTGAAGGATCTAATGATAATCAAAACTTCACATTATTACATGAAGATGCAAAAGCAGATGGTTTTACAAGTGATCACAGTGTTGTTTTAGGTGAAAAAGTATCTTATAGATATGTTAAATTAACAGTTAAAGAAGTTATTGGTGCTTATCAAAATGTAACAATTAGAGAATTCCAAATCTATAACGTCAATGAAACAGAAAAAAATGTAAACTTAGCTTTAAATAAACCAGTTACTGCTTCAGCAAACCATGGAGCTAATTTAGATAAAGCTAACTTAACAGATGGTAAAGAAAGTACACGTTGGTCTACTGAAATGGGACCAGTTCAATGGGCTTATGTAGATTTAGGAAAAACTGAATCAATGAATACATTCCGTGTTATTTGGGAAAGCGATACAGTTTATGCAAGCGCATATAAAATTTATGTATCTGATGATAAAGATAACTTTGGTAATGCTGTTGTAACAAGAACAGACAATACAAAAAAAGATGTTACAGAAATGATTTCTGAACCTGTATCAGGTCGTTATGTAAAAATTGAAGTTACTAAACAATTTGGATATCCTTCAGTATCTGCACGTGAATTTGAAGTATCTTTAACAGAGCATAAAGTTCAAGATCCTACTGCAAACGTTGCATTAAAAAAACCTGGATATGCAAGTTCAGAAGAAGATCCTAGTGTAGAGGCATCTAATGCTTTCGATGGAAATGCATCAGCTAGAGATTCTCGTTGGGGAAGTGATATTGGAAATGGTCCTCATTGGATTTATACAGATTTAGGTGAAAAATATACTGTGAAAACTATAAAAGTTTTCTGGGAAAATAGAAAGGCAACAAGTTATGAACTTCAAGTTGCTGATGAATTATCATCACCTATGAGTGATTCTGACTGGACTACAGTAAAATCATCGACTTCAAGACCTAAAAATAAAAATGAACGTATTGTATTAGATGAAGCTGTTGAGGCAAGATATGTACGTTTAAAAATTAATTCATTCACAGCAGATGATCCTGATGGTGGAGTTACATGGAATACAATTTCTATTTATGAAATGGAGGTTTATGGTGGTGAATTAAAAGAAGATAGTTCTGAAATTGGTGATAAAATCACTATTGATGATGTTAAACCTGGAGATACTCATTTAAAAGTGAATATTCCAAGTAGTGAAGATTATGATATTACTTATAATGGAACTGATTATGAACAAGTTGTAGATACAGATTATAGAATTTATCAACCAATCGTTGATACAGAAGTATCTGTTTCATTTAAATTGGTTGATAAGAAAACAAAAGACTATACTTTTAAAGAAATCAGAAAAACAATTCCTGGAAAATATTCTAAAGAAGAAGGAGATAATGCTTCACCAGTAGTATTACCTGAACTTAGAGAATGGAAAGGATTTACTGGTAAGTATACTATCCAATCATCAAGTAAAGTTGTTTATAAAGATAGTAGTTTAAAGAAAACTGCCCAAGCTTTAGCTGATGATTATAAAGAAATGACTGGTAGGTCATTAAAAGTTGTTCAAGGAACTAAAGAAGATGTAAAAGCTGGAGATATTTATTTTGCATTAACTACTGATGAATCTAAAGGTTTACAAGATGAAGGTAACATCATTGAAATTCAAGATTCTATTAGTGTTGAAGCATTTACAACAACTGGTGCTTTCTGGGCAACTCGTACTATTTTACAATCTTTAAAACAAGGCGGTAATGAATATATTAATAAAGGTATCGCAAGAGATTATCCTTTATATAAAGTTAGAGGATTTATTTTAGATGTTGGTCGTAAAACATTTACAATGGATTACTTAAAACAATTAACTAAAGAAATGTCATGGTATAAGATGAATGACTTACAAATTCATTTAAATGACAACTTAATTCCTTTAGAAGATTATACTAAACATGATAAAAATGTTTTTGATGCTTATTCTGCATTCCGTCTTGAATCTGATGTTAAAGAAGGTGGAAATGGTGGTTTAAATAAAGCTGATTTAACTGCTAAAGATGTTTGGTATACAAAAGAAGAATTTAAAAACTATATTAAAGAATCTAGAGATTATGGTGTAAATATCGTACCTGAAATTGATACACCAGCACATTCATTAGCTCTTACTAAAGTTAGACCTGATTTAAGACATGGTACTAGCGGTAGACAAAATGATCACTTAAACTTAACTACAAAATATGATGAATCAGTAGAATTCGTACAAGGAATCTTTGATGAATATATGAAAGGTCAAGATCCAGTATTTGATGCTCAAACAACAGTACATGTTGGTGCTGATGAATACAGTGCAGATGGTACTGCATACCGTAAATTCTGTAATGATATGTTAAAATATGTTCAAGATACAGGTAGAACTGCTCGGATTTGGGGAAGTTTATCATCTATCAAAGGTGATGTTGAAGTTACAAGCAAAGATGTTCAAATGAACTTATGGAACTTTGGTTGGGCAAATATGGATAAGATGTATGAAGAAGGTTTCGATTTAATTAACTGTAATGATGGAAACTACTACATCGTACCAGCTGCTGGATATTACTATGATTATTTAAATAATGGAACAATGTATAATTTAAATATCAATACTATCGGTGGTGTTACTGTACCTGCAGGTGATAAACAAATGATAGGTGGAGCCTTCGCAGTATGGAATGATATGACTGACTACTTAGAAAATGGTATGAGTGAATATGATATTTATGATCGTATTGTAAAAGGATTACCATTATTTGCTGCTAAATTATGGGGTAAACAATCTTTAGATTTAGCTGGTGCTGAAAGTGTCGCTAAACAATTAGGAGATGCTCCAGGAACAAACTTCGGTTATGATGTAGAAAATAAAGATGGTGTTATTTTACATGAAACATTTAATACTTTAAAAAATGCAGAAGTTAAAACTGTTGATGGTAAACAAGCTTTACAATTAACTGGTAAAGAAAGTTATGTAACAACTGATTTGGAAACTGCTGGTTTAGGTAATGATTTACGTGTTAAAGTAAAAAGAACAAGTGCTTCTATTGATGAACAAATTTTATTTGAATCAGATTATGGAAGTATCAAAGCTGTACAAAAGGATACAGGTAAAGTTGGTTTCTCTAGAGAAAACCATGATTACTCATTTAATTACATCTTACCAGTAAATGAATGGGTTGAATTAGAATTCAAAAATAGAAAAGATGTTACTGAATTATATGTTAATGGAAAATTAGTATCAACTATTGATCCAGCTAAAGATAAAACATCTAATGAAATGGCTGATTTAACTGGAAACTATAAACCATTACATGCAACTACAATGTTACCACTTGCTAGAATTGGTAGTGAAACAAATGCATTTGTTGGATATGTTGATGATGTACGTGTTGGTGTAAATGATACTTATAATTCTACTATGGAATTAGATAACGCTTTAGTTATTGCTTCTAAATTAGTAGATAAAAATCCAAATTTACAATCATTAATTAATAATGGACAAGCAGTATTAAATAAATTTAATCCTACTCAAGAAGAAATCACTAATGCTTTAAATGCCTTAAATAATGCATTAAAAGATGTAGAATATACAAAAGCTAATTATTCAAGAGTAGAAAAATACTTAAAATTAATTGATGAAACTGCATTAAGTAACTATACAGATGATAGTGTAGCTATGTTACAAGCTGCAATCAACAATGTTAAATATGGTTTGCCTGTATCTATGCAAGATACAGTAGATGGATATGAATTAGCTTTAGCTAATGCATTAGCTTCATTAAAATTATCTAATGCAACTAATGTAAACTTCATTGATTCATCATTAATTACTGGTAAATCACCATCTCAAGATGCATCAAGTAGTATTGATAAAGCATTAGATGGAAATCCAGGAACTATGTTCCATTCACCATGGAATGATACAACAACTAAACATATCTTAGAATTTAACTTTAAAAACACTTCAAGTGTAAGTGGAATTTCATATTTACCAAGACAAACAGGTTCTAATGGTATCTTAACTAAATATGCAATTACTGCTAAAAAAGCAGGTTCTAATGAATGGACACAAATTGCAACTGGAAATCTTAAAAATGATGCAACTGAAAAACAAATCATCTTTGATCAAGCTTATGATGTTGATGGAATAAGAATTCAATTCTTAGAATCAGTTGGTGGATTTGCTTCAGCAGCTGAAATCAAATTCCATGATGGTACTGTTGTTGTAAATACTGAAGGATTAAAAGATGCTATTGATGCAGCAAAAGCTATTGATACAAAAGATTATTCTAAAGTATCTGTAGATAACTTAAATGATATTATCGAAGAAGCTGAAGCATTATTAAATAGTGAAAATCCAGATGCAAATGATGTAGAAGTTATGATTAAAACGTTAAATGATGCAAAAATGCGTTTAATTTTAAAAGCTAACAAAACTACATTAAAAGAATTAGTAGATACAGTAAGTGTATTAACTTCATCTGATTATACAGCTGATTCATGGTTAGATTTTGAAAATGCATTAGAAAATGCAAATGATGTATTAGATGAATCTGAACCAACTCAAGAAGACATTGATCAAGCATACGCTGATTTATTAAATACTTGTAGTGATTTAGTAAATATTTATACATACGATAGCTTACAAGATTTATTAAATAAAGCTAATGGATATGAAGCTAAAGACTATACAACAGAAAGTTATGAAAACTTACAAAAAGCAATCACTGCTGGAAAAGCTGCAACTGCAGATATGTCAAACAGTGAATTAAAAGTTTTAATTACATCTTTAAATGATGCAATTAATAAATTAGAAAAGAATGAAATTAAAGTTGAAGATGGAAGTCAAACTAATCTATCAAAACCTGGTCAAGTAACACCATCTGTAAAAGGAGATGTTGCTACAGGAGACAAAGTAAATGTATTACCATTTGCCTTAACTTCATTACTTTCATTATCATCAATTCTTTACTTCATGAAAAGAAGAAAAGAAAACAATTAATCTAGTCACGAAAAGGACCTAATGGTCCTTTTCGTTTTTGAGTTTTACAATTGCCTATGAAATTATTCAACATTATGGGATAAGTAGTGATGAATATTTAGCTGCAAATAATTTTGATCAAAATAATAAGCATTGAGATGAAACAATTAACAAATTGAGAAATCAATTACATAACTATGGGGAAAGAATGATGCAATAATTCACTATAAAATAAATCATGGATAAATTCTACTGCGGGGTGCTGTGAAGGTCTTTACATTTGAATAAATTAGAAATTTATATGGAATAGTGAAACCGAGTGATAAAGACTATATTGCTAAATCTATTTTTACTGTTAATGTTCAAAATAAAAGAGCTTCAAAATTACATACTTATCTCCAGTTACTTGTTGTTGCAAGAAATCTATGTGCACATGATGAATTATTTTTTAATTTTGTTCAAGGTGTAATCAATATATCTATAACACCATATCACAGCCATTTTAAACTTAACAAAACACAAAATGGGAACTAATTCAAGGGCGATAAGATTTATTTGCATTATTAATTGTAATTAAACATCTTGTTAATAAAACGAGATATAAAAAATTTATTAATGCTTTACATAAGGAAATTGTAAAACAAGCTAATAAAAGTCAATGTTACACGTATGAGGAATTGCTCAATTATATGCATTTGCCTGAAGCTTTGAAAATATTGCATCCTTGTAAATTATTTTTGCTAGATATTCTCAATCATGAATTTTATTTAAAGATTTTTAGATTGATTTCTACTCGATAAAATGATTTTATAAGTCCAGGTTGAGAAGGGTATTGACTACGCTCGGTACCCTCTTTATATAGGGGCATGGATTATTACAGTAGGATAGTTAATATGAATAAACCTGTAGCAAGCAAATTAATAACAAGCAATAATTATTTTTCTTTCTTTGTAAAAAATGTAGACAAGCTGAAAGACGAAGATTTTATAGATTATTTTAAAAAACTTGAAACCCCACATGGGCGACTATTATTCATTTAACCTCTGGAAAAATAAAGGAATATTTGTTTTAACTCCTAAAAAAATAGATGCTTTATATGATGCAATAAGTGATGTATGTAAATGATGCAATACTGGACAAGGAAATAGGTGGAAGATTAACAATATTTTGGTTAGTAAAGGTATTATTTCGTATCAAAATATTAGAAAGAGAATATGAAAAAAGGATAAAATCATAAAAAAGAGGCAGTTTGCCTCTTTTTTTGTGAGAAATATAGTAAAAAAAATTGTGCCTTTTTTGTAAAACAGATATGCTATGCTTTTTATATAGTTATTATAAATATATATAAATTAAATTATAAAATTACAAAAAGGAGACATGTTCATGATTTCAAAAAAGAAAGCAAATTATATGGAGACAAATTATACAATGATAAAAGGATTTAGTATTTTATGCAAAGCGCTAATTATATACATACTGTTTTACTTTATAATTGGAGCAGTTTTAATTAGTGTTGTACCAGATGATTTATCAGTATATCTTCGATTGACAGTCACATGTATAACTTTTATAGGAATGATTTTTATTTCAAAAGATTATTTTAAAAATAAGTTTGTGAATGATTCTATGGATGTTATGGATAACAGTTTAAAACTAGCAATTATTTCATTTTCTCTTGTAATGGTTAATAGTTTTCTAACTCATATTAATGAATCAATGATAACTGCATCAACATACAATAATGATTTAATTAAAAATATATATACAGACAGCCCTGTTATCCTGGGTATTATAAGTATTGCACTTTTGCCATTTATTGAAGAAATATTTTTTAAATACGTGCTTTTTAAAAATACTGATTGTTTAAAAAAACACTGGATTATTAAGACTTTGATCATAGGGTTGCTATTTGCTTCTTTACATTGTGCAAGCGAAGTTATTAAGCTTGATATAACAGCATTTATCTGTATGTTTAATTATTTCATTTTCTATGTTGCTACTAATATTATTTATCATAAAAAAGAAAATCTGATGATGGTAGTAATAATACACATGCTGATAAATATATGTGCTGTTGTTTTAATGTAAAGTAAAAGAGTTGAATAATATTCAAAAAATGTTCACTTTTTTGAAAAAAAATTGTGCCTTTTTGAAACAAAGGTTATGCTAAAATTAGTATAGTTAAAATTATGCAAAGAGGCAGAATGCCTCTTTTTTGTCTTTAATTTTAAGAAATTATTAAGGAAAGTAGGTGGAATCAATGGGTTTAGAAGAATCTTCAATGAAAAAAGCAACAATTCAAATGAATCTGTTTGACTATTTTTATGAACAGGACAATTTTACCATAAAAGAAGCTACTGAACTGGTAAAAGAAGTTAGAGGAAAAAGAGTAAATGATGAAAGTATTAGGGCGAGAATATATGAAGGCATAGATAGAGGAATCTTCAAAAGGGTTTCTCGAGGCGTTTATAAGGTGGAGAGCCAAATAAACGGAACAACAAATCAATGTCTTTTAATTAATGGTGACGGCAGAGATTTATCAATGATAAAAGATAATTCTATTGATGGGATAATCACTGATCATCCTTATAAACTGCCTAAGCAGTTAAAAGGCGGTAATCGAAATTTTGCAGAATATGAACTTTTTAAATATGAGGAAAAAGATTTTAAAGAGAAAAGTCGAGTACTGAAAGATGGTGCTTTTATAGTTGAATTTTTACCCGAGGAATCAGAAATCAACTATGAGTATCTGTACGAAATAAAACAAATGGCAAAAAAAAGCGGGTTGAAATATTTTGCGAAAGTACCATGGATAAAGGGAAATTCTGTCGCTAATACTGGAAGAAAATCAAAAAACACTGAAGATGTTATGATTTTTTCAAAGGGAAAACCCAGATCATTAAAACTTAATGCAAAGAAAAACATTCAAACTGCATTAAATAATGGTCTGGATATAAAAGGAATGGATTCATCTCAGGTCAAAGCGTTATTAGAGGAAAATAATTTAGTTGTTCATTACATGAGCGGAACATCAAGTATGCTTCCTACGCAGTTTAACTATCAGCCAAAAAGTATAACTAAAAGAGTACATCAGGCTGAAAAACCAGTCGAGTTGCTAGAGGAAATAATCAGTTATATATCGCTTCCATATGAAGTTATTCTTGATCAGTTTGCTGGAAGCGGTAATTTAGCTGTAGCTGCATTGAATGTGTCCAGAAATGCAATCGTTATTGAAGGAGTTGAAAATATACAAAATACCTCACAGGAAAAAAGAAATTTAGCAAAAGAAAATTTTAATCTAATGAAAAAAAATATAGAAGAACAGCTGGATAAAAAAGCTACTATAATTGATATAAATCCTATTACATATTCCAATGAAAGTACTGTAGGATATGAGAAATTAGAAAATGATTATGATTTAGAAATATAATTTGGAGAAAAGTTATGGAAAATGAACTAATTAAAACTAAAATTGAAAATCTTATCAAAGAAACAAAACAACTCAAAATTGACGATGTAATATCATATATAAAAATTAAATTTCCTGAAAATGAATTCAGTTGGGAAAATATTGATGAAAGAAGTGATTTTTATTATGATCGTCGAGATATTATTCATTTAACAAATCAAACTGATTTGATTATTAATTATCCTGGGGGTGACAGATTTGGTGATATATTCGCTGAACCATATACTGATATAAGTTTTCATAATTTAAAGTTGATTAATAAATATGATGATTTGGAAGATAAATTATATTTATTTTTAAACGATAAATATAACAGCGAGAATAAAATATCCAACTATGTGAATGAATTGTCACGTAATGACAATCTTTCAATCGAAGAAATAATTATGCATTTAAGTACAGATATGAATATTCCTAATCATATTTTAAATCAAATATCAAATGAACAGTTACAAAATATTAAAGTAAGAGAGGCAATAGTCAATTGTGTTGAAAATAGTGCATTTCATAGACATTTTGATGCATGTGATCAATATCAGTATGGGCAATATGGAGGTGAAGATGTAGATGAATGGAGATTATCTAAATCACTTCAATTCATGGCTATCTGGGAAAACTTGCCTGATAAGGTGAAAGAAAATTGCAATTATGAACTTGAAAAAGCTTGGTTGCAGATTCCTGATACAAAAAATGTACTGAATGAAGAAATAGAACAGTTACAAGAAAGAATTGATATTTTATATCAATTAGAATCTAATCAGGATAACATAATACAGGATATACATAACAGATACATTTTATTAGAAAAATACGATACTTATTTATCTGATGATTTTCCTTTAAGGAAAGCGATTTCTACATTGTGGTGGAATTGTCTTGAACAGTTAGATACTGATAATCATCTCGAATTTATTAATAATAAGATAAGTGAGATAAATAACTGTAGAAAAGAGTTATATATTGAAAATACATTATTAAAACAGGAAAATGAAATACTTCAGCAAAAAAAGTATTATTTTTGGCGGTGGGAGGAAAAAAATAAAGACAGAGAAAGACTTGCAGACAATTTAAATGAAATCAATAAAAATAATGACACTGTAGCTGAATTAGAAGAACAGCTAAATACATTATCTAAAAAACATAACATTGGGATTCAGTTAAAAGAAGATATTTGTAAAATGGTTAAAAATAATCAAATTAAAGATATAAATATGCTATATCAGAGTCTTATTTCTGACTATAATACAAATGATTTAAACAATTATTCTGAGGAAGAGTTTATAGTAATGATTAAAGATATAACATCAAGTAAATTATTACAATTAGAACCAATGAATAATGAATTAATTAATTTAAATGAAACATTATCCAAGATCAGTATATCAAAATCTGACAATGAAATAGAAAATGATGACAATGTGTATAAAGAATATAATATAATTTATAAAAATGAAGATAATTACGAAATGGAAATGTAAAAAGAGGCAAAATGCCTCTTTTTTCTTAAAACTAAGGAGTTGTAAAAATGATACAAAAAAGAGCTAAAAAAGGATTTTTTGCAGTTGAAGATGATAATTTTTGCTTTGAAGGTTATTCTTTAAAAAATTTCACTTTCAAAGGATATGTAATACCCTACTTTACAAAAAATGTAGTAGAACAAATGCATGAAGTATTTGATGAATTAGAATTTAAATACAATGAAATTAATGATACTTTTTCTGTTACATGGATAGATGATGAATATGTCGACACTACAGAATATAGTGCAACAGATATTGTATTAGATGATAATACTAAAATCCACGTTTATGGAATTGGCGCAGGAGACTGGCCTTGGGATAGGTATGAAAATAGCAATAATCATGAATTTTGTATTACTTCTCTAGGAAGTAATAAGCATAATACAGAGACTATAATTAAACATGAAAATTATTTTGTTTCTAATTTTTTAAAAAGTCATTTTGCTGATAATTATCAAATAGCAGATAAAGTTTATTACATCAATAATAATATCATTGCAGGGAAAAAGAAAGATATTGCCCAAATTATTTATAGAAATAATATAGATTTAAAACGAATTCTATCTAATTTTAATGATAATGATATTATTAGTTTTGAAATCGTTGATAAAGATACTGCTTATCTAGATACAATTAAAGAATGTATGCATGGATTGAATCTATTAGATGAATTCAAAGTATTTAGTAAATTGCTTTTATTGGATATTTACGCATATGCACTTCCATTTGATTTAATGATGGAGTGTTTAGGTCAACTGCCCTTGCCCACTTTAAAACATATATCAACAATAACCAAAGATATTTCAATTATTCAAAATTCAAAAACAAATGAAATATCAATTTTTATAGAAAACGATGATTATTCAAAAAATATTTTATTTTATGGAACTATTGATGAACTGAAAAATGATTTTAAAATACTGCATAATAATATTTTTGCTGAACAAGCTATTTCAAATGAAGATTTGCATTTGGATAAAGATATTGATGATGATAGAGAAATATAAAAGGAGTTGAATTTTTATGGATTATACCAGTGCGGTTGAATTTCTAAGAGATTTAAAAAATAATACTTATCATTTTAATATTAGACAAAGAATGAAGATGTTATTAGTTGTTATAGGAGAACATCCTGATTCTATGTCACTGATCCAGAATATGGGAATTATAGATCCTGACAGAATAAAAGTTTTATGTCAAAAAGGTGCTAATGGATATGTACTTGCACAAGCTCTAATGGATTCAATAGAAATTTCTACACCAAATAGTGATGAACTTTCCTTAAAGGCTTTTGGATATATAAAACCGATTACACCTGCTGAACTAGATAATTATATTGACGAGGTAATAGAACGTTTAGAAAACCAGAAACAATATTTAAAGAATGAGACTGAGGTTGAAAGAATTAATCAGGAAATTGCTTTAGATGAATTAGAACAGTTTTTATAATTCACAATAAACTAAAATACTTAATTAATTATTTCTAACATGTTATTTTGGCTATATTTACATCAAATATATGGCAGGTTCATCGTTTTGGAGAAGAAAATACTCGAAGGCTTTATTTATTAAAAAGTACATTCAGTTCCTGGTTTTGGAAAATCTGAAAACAAAGAAAAATTTTTGATGACAATGAAAATGAAATCAATCTATAAATTATTAAAGTATTATTTGTATTTTGAAAAGAGGCAAAGTGCCTCTTTTTTACTGGATAAAGAAAATAGAAAGGGAGAAGAAGAAATGAAGAAAGAAAATCATGAGATTATTTGTGTTAAATTAAGAAATTCAAAGAACACTGAAACATGTATTTTAGAATGTTATGGGTATGAACATGCAAAAAAAACGATTGAAAATCAAATTGAAGTTATTAAAGATGATTGGCATGTTGTTATTGATAGTCCTATAGTAGAGCAAATTGTTAGTGAATTATATTATGAGAGTGATCAATATAAAACTGGCAAAGCAATGGATATTTTTAAAAATTACTGTGAAACAAAAATAAAGGAGTTTGAACCATATTTGTATACAGACGAATACGGTAATTCCAGAAAAGCTGAAGTGTTACTGGAGTATTCATATTTTAGAGGTTATAAAGATGGTTTGATTGTGGATGCGCCAGAAATAATTGATAGTCAGGATGGAATTGCTTATACTGCAAAGAATAGTAATATGATTCCAATTGACTGTTCTATGATTACTTTTGTAGAACTTGTAAAACAAATGGATTTTAAATACATTTCGGATAAGTGCTATGAAAACATTTTAGAGTATTGGGATGAGATATTTATGACAGAAATTTTGGAGATGAATAATGATGAAATTCAAGATGAAAATGAAGTGGAATTATAGGAGAAAGAAGATGAAAAAAGTACAAATTTTTATATGCGATGAAGAGACAGAAGTAAGTGACGAAGATGTAATAGAAGAATTATTTTATCCACTAGATTTTGGAGATGAGTAATCATGAAAAGAGAGATGAGCAAGGCAAGGCAGGCGTTAGTTGATTCTTATATAGAATCACTGGAAAAAGAAATCATACCATGGAAGCAGGGGTGGTCTACAGTCAAAAACTATAATCCTGTTACCAAAACACAATACAGAGGAATAAATCGCCTTATTCTTTATAATGCTGTTGCAAAGAATAATTATAACGATCCACGATGGATGACGTTTTCACAAATTAAAGCAGCAAATTATAAATTAAATAATGCAAAGGGCAAGGGTGTTCCATTGGAAAAATGTTCTTTATATGATATGGAGACAAAAAAATACTTAAATATTAGCGATGTAGATAAAATTGTCAGAGAAGAAAATCTCAGTCGGCAGGAAAAGTATGAACGCTTTAAGTGGTCGGTTAAAGTATTTTATGTTTTTAATGCTTCACTTATTGAAGGAATAGAACCCTACACGATAGAAGAAAAAGACATTCATATTGATGTAAATGATTTGGCCTGCAGATTTATTGATAGATATTGCAAAAATGCTAATCTTAGTATTGTTGAAAATTTTTTATGTGAGTGCCCTGTTTATAAACCAGTAAATGACATGATCTTAATTCCAGCTAAAGGTAGTTTTGATGATGAATACGAGTTTGTATCAGCGGTATTGCACGAGTGCTGTCATTCAACGATGAAAGAAAACCGATTAGGAAGAAGTTACCCTAATTTAAAAACAAATAATGAAAGATATGCATTTGAAGAATTATATGCTGAGATAGCTTCATCTTTTTTATGTGCTGATATTGGAATAGAAATAAAGCAGGAAAAGATAGATAATCATACTGCATATGTACAATTTTGGTATAAGCAGATTAAGAAAAATCCTGAAATTATATTTAGCGCTCTAAACGGTGCTGAGGAAATTTCAGAATATATAGAAGTAAAAGGTGAATTACAGGAACTGCTGATAGAATCAAAAAAAGAAATTTATACAGAATTTGATGAAGAAACCAATACATATGATTTGTGTGTTTAAAAAGAGGCAATATGCCTCTTTTTTTTGAATATGATATAATGGAGGAAAGAATAGATGCCAAAAAAAAGTATGGGAGGAAGAAAAAATGGACAAATTGGTGAAAGAAAATGGGAACAAATCTCAATATTTGATGATTACCTCATGGGGGATGTCGAAGGACAGGATGATGAATATTTTGAAAGAAAAGAACCCGCAAATGTATTTAGAATTGATAATAAACAAGACAATCAACACAGAAATCGAGGACTTGATGAAAGCTTCAGAGATAGCTTATCAGCAGATCAAAAAATTAGTGGCAGTGGAGTATCCAGAGCCACTGGAACTTTCGTTCATTCAGAAGCTGTCACTGTCGAAAATGAAACAGGACATGGTTCAAAAGAAGATGATGGAATGGTTGATGAATCAGCCACTTATCAAGAATCGACCAACTTACATTTAAACAGAGATTTTAGATTAACTGTAGAACATGATGAACATTTATCTTTAAGGGAAAAACTGAATAACAATATAAATGCGATAAAAGTACTTAGAAATTTACAGTCTAGCAGTAATTTAAGTATTTTACCTGAACAGCAGGAAGTTCTTTCTAAATATTCAGGCTGGGGTGGATTGCCACATGTTTTCAATGAAGATGATATAAAATATGCTGCCGAAAGAAATATTTTAAAACAGATGTTAACAATTAAAGAATATCAAAATGCACGTGCTTCAACATTATCGAGTTTTTATACACCTTTAGTAATTGTTGAAAAGATATATGAAATATTAGATCAGTTGGGATTTAAGAAAGGTAATATATTGGAGCCGAGTCTTGGTACAGGAAATTTTATTGGAATGATGCCTTATGATATGCTTAATGAATCTTCTATTCACGGCGTTGAACTTGATACTATAACGGGCGGTATTGCACAAATGCTTTATCCGTCTGCAAAGGTTGAAATATCGGGTTTTGAGGAGGCAAATGTACCTGATAATTTTTATGATCTGGCTATTTCAAATGTACCTTTTGGAAATTATCAGGTACACGACATAAATTTAAACAGTTATGGATTTGCTATCCATAACTATTTTTTTGCCAAATCTTTATCTAAAGTAAGAGAAGGAGGGATTATCTGTTTTATAACATCGACAAATACGATGGACGGTTCATCCAGGATACTGGAGTACATTAATTTGAGAGCAGATTTTATTGGAGCGGTAAGACTGCCGACTAATATATTTAATATTAATGGTGCTAATACTACAACCACTACTGATGTTATTATTTTGCAAAAAAACAGTAATAAACAGCCTTATAATAAGATTGAAAACTGGATGCAGTCTGAATATTTTTCATCTGAACTAAAAATCAATAAATATTTTATTGATAATCCTGATATGATATTTGGTACACCAAAGGACGAAATAGGCAGATTTGGACAACATGTAATGAGAGTCAATTATGATGGAATTTCTCTTGATGAACATTTTGCTAGAGCAATGGCAGTCCTGCCTTCAAATATATATTATGAAGCTGTTCAGGAAACTGTAGCTGATACTATTGCGATTGATAATGAATCATTTAATCTGAAACTGAATACTTATTTTGTGAAAGATGATAATGTATATATTAGAGATGAAAATTACTGCATACTGGTACACGATAATGAGTTAAATAATCTTCGTAGAAAGGAACTTATTAAAATTGCAGAGCTTGCTGAAGAAACAGTTAGTATACAGTCATCTAACAAATTCGATGAGAAGGCATATCTTGCTTTAAGAAATTCATTAAATATAGCATATGACAGTTTTATAAAAAAGCATAATTATATCAATTCCAGGGCTATTAAGAATCTTTTAGAAAGAGATCCACGGCAGTATCTTATTTTAAATCTGGAATCTAAAGGCGTAGAGGCAAATACATATATAAAATCAGATATTTTTAAAATCAGAACTATCAATCCCGTTGTTGAAATAAAACATGTTGAAAGTATACAGGATGCAATTTCTGCATCATTAAATTTTAAAGGTATGTTAGATTTAAATTATATGAGCATTATTTATGATAAAAGTATTGAAAGCATTGAAAAGGAAATGCACTCATCGGCTATGGTATTTTATGATCCTAAGGAAGAAAGGTGGCAATTAGAAAGTGAGTATCTTTCTGGAAATATTCTAGAAAAAATAGACTTTATAAGAGAAAATAATTTAATTGACAGATATGAAAAAAATATCAATGCATTGAATAACGTTATGCCTGAACCGTTGACTATTACTGATATAACTTTTCAATTGGGTGCGCCATATATACCAACACACATATATGAGGATTTCGCCTGCTACCTTTTTCGATTTGAAAATATGATGTATGATTCCAAGTCACTGACAATAAGCTTTATTAATGAAACAGGACAGTTTGCAATGGATTATTACGAGTATAGATTCTTTGGGAATAGTTTTATTGAAGATGAATGGGGAGTACCTTTATCTGAAAATATTGATACTGACGGTGTAATTAAAAGACAGCCAAGATATAATGGCTTTGACCTGCTGAACGATGTTTTGAATTCCAGAATCCCAACGTTGAAAAACTATTGGGAGGAAATAAATGAAGGTGGCATCGTAAAAACAAAAAGTGAAATTAACAGCGAAAGGACTGGACAGGCAAGAGAATTGTCGTCACAGTTGGAAAATACATTTGTTGAGTTCGTATTTGACAATGAGAAATACTGCAGAGAGATTGAAGATGAGTATAATCGACTGTTTAATGTTATAAGGCCAAGAATTTATAATGGAGAATTTTTAAGCTTTCCTGAAATGAATAACAGTTTTCAGATGGAAGAATATCAAAAAAATGCTATTGCAAGAATAATCTATGGCAAAAATACTCTTTTATCACAACAGGTGGGAGCTGGCAAAACATTCGAAATGATTGCAAGTGGTATGGAAATGAAAAGAATGGGTAAAAGAAATAAACTGCTGTATGTTGTACCTAACCATTTGATTGGACAATGGCGTAATGAATTTATGACACTATATCCACAGGCAAATATTTTGGCAATTTCTACTAATGATTTTGGCACAAAGAAAAGAGCAGATATAGTAAATAAGATGGCAGTGAATAATTATGATGCAGTAATAATGGGTCACTCGTCTTTTAAACTGATTCCTATGGATAATGAGATACAGTTAAATTTTTTGAATGAAGAAATAGATAAATTAGTAACTGCAATTGAAGAAGCAAAAGCAAATGGAAGCCATCAAAATACTGCTGTTGTTAAGTTGCTCGAACGTTCTAAAAAGGCCGTAGAAAAAAATGTAAAGAAGCTTACAGATATTAAAAGAGATCAGGGGATCACTTTCGATAAATTAGGAGTAGATTATATGTTTGTTGACGAGGCACACGAATTTAAGAATTTATATACGTATACTGCTATGTCAAATATCGCAGGTGTTCCTCAAGCTAGAAGTCAAAAAGCCAGTGATATGTATATGAAATGCAAATTTATACAAAAAAGCGGTGGTAATGTCTGCTTTGCAACAGGTACGCCAATTACAAATACTATGGCTGAGCTGTTTACAATGCAGAGATATTTACAGGAAGAGGAATTAGAAAGATTAAATATTCATAATTTTGATGCCTGGGCAAAAACATTTGGTAAAGTTGTTACTTCTCTAGAGGTATCAGTAGACGGAAGCGGATTTCAAACCAGACAGAGGTTTAACAAATTTTTTAATATACCTGAATTAATGAATTCATTTAGAGAGGTTGCAGAAATTCAAACAGAGTCGATGCTGAATAATGCACTTGAAAATTCTAAACTGCAAAGAAAAAGGGCTATACCGCCAAAACATGCGGGCGATAAGGCAAAGGTAGTTTCAATAGAACCAAGTCCAGAGTTGGAGGATTATATTGCAAATGTAGTCGAAAGAACTGAAGCAATACATAATTCGGCAGTTGCTCCATATGAAGATAATATGTTAAAGGTAACCAGTGACAGCAAGAAGGCATCAATAGATCTGCGTCTTATTGACGAAAGCTACGGTTTGACTTCAGATAATAAATTAACTGTAATTTCAGAACAGATATATAGAATATATGATGAGTACAGGGATCAAAAAGCTACTCAACTCGTTTTTTGTGATTCTTCTACTCCTAAATCACAATTCAATGTATATGACGAAATCAAAAACAATTTAATTAAATTAGGTGTAAATGATGAAGAAATTGCATTTATACATGACTATAAAACAACTCTAAAAAAAGAAAAACTTTATAGAGATGTAAATAAAGGAGAAGTCAGAGTACTGATTGGTTCAACAGCAAAACTTGGTGCAGGTACAAACGTTCAGCAAAGAATGATTGCAATTCATCATGTTGACGTACCATGGAGAGCCTCAGATATTGCACAACGAAATGGACGGGTCTTTAGGCAGGGAAATATGAATAATGAAGTATATGAATTTAGATATGCAACAAAAAAATCATTCGATGCCTACTCATGGCAACTGATAGAAACCAAGTCAACGTATATGAATCAACTGCTTGAAGGCAGTGGATGTGCACGAGAAATTGAAGAAGATACAAAGGCAACTTTTTCGTATGCAGAAATTAAAGCTATTGCAAGCGGTAATCCTTTAATAAGAGAAAAACTTGAAGTAGACACACGCTTAAAAACTCTTGAATCCAGTCTGGCAAGACACAGAAAAGCAATTAGAAAGTCACAGGATGATAAGCGTAATATGCCTGAAAAAATAAAAAATTTAGAAATGAAATTCGATCGTATAAGTAAAGACTATTCTGTATTTAAAAAGCATATCAATTTTGAATATGAAATGATTAATGAGAAAATGGATATTGATTTTAAAGTTGAATATAAAGACAAAGTCTTTACCGATTTAAAGGAGTATGGTGATTTTATCATCAGATTATCTGACATGAATAAAGAAAAAAATTCAATTCCTATTGGAAAAATGATGGGTTTTGAATTTATTCTTGATTATAATGTTGGAAATGGTTGGAATATCTGTTTTAAAGGAGCGAATAACTATCTGTACAATGCTGGATTGTTAAACGCAGTAGGCAGAGTTAATGTTGGGAGAATGATTAGAAAAATTTTTGAAATAAAAAAAGATTATGAAAAGTATTTTATACAAATTAATAACATGAAAGAAAATTATGCAAAACTTGATGATATTATAAATAAAAAATTTGAATCACAGGAAGAACTGCTTAGTTTGAGACAAAGACAAAAAGAGATCACTAATCTTTTAACTGACAATAACAATGGAGTTGTATTAGAGGAAAATGAAGCTGAGGAAATCGAACTAGAAATTTAAAAAGAGTAAGTTTTGTTACGACAAAACTTACTAAAGAACAGAAAAAGGTAAATAAAATAAAGTGAATATTATTCAAAAAATGTTCACTTTTTTGAAAAAAAATTGTGCCTTTTTGAAACAAAGGATATGCTAAGATTAGTATAGTTAAAATTATGCAATAAAGGAGAATTGTGTTATAGCAAATCTTAAAAGAGGCAAATTGCCTCTTTTTTATATTTTAACAAAGAAAGAAGGAAATAAAAGAAATGTTCAAATTCAAAAAAATGACAAACATATTAACCGAAAAGGAGGCAAAAAAAATCGCAAACGATTTCTACAGCAGAAATAACAGCAGTATGTTTAAAAAGCATGATATTTTCTTAGAGTGCTGGATTGAAGAAACAATGGACAATCAGAAATTTAAAATTGAGCTTCATACTATTGTATCACCCAATTATGATGAGTATGGTGAATGCGAATTTACCAGTTATTATGATTCATATAAAGAATTATTAGAAAAAAATATATACTGCCATATTTATAGGGCTTTAACAGATGGAGCGACTACGGTTACGCCAGCAATTGAAAATCCTAATAATTTATTAATGTCAAGAATTTTTAGCCCTATAAAAATATATATTAATTCTCAAATTGTTTTACCAGTAAAAATCATGGAACAATTAGGATGTCACGACTGGATCAACGATTATTACAGAAACAAAGCAAATATGGAATTTATAAACGTGAAATTGGGAAAAGATAAATATACAAAGCTTGCATCTCAAGAAGATTTTGATAGTGCAATAAATAATTATTTTAAGGAGTATCTCAAAAAGAATAATATTAAATTGTCTTTGAAGCAGGAAAAAAATATTGGTACTGAATTTAAGAAACTGTTAAATGATGATAATTTTAAATGTATATTAGGCTTATTTGTTACTCTAGATGAGCAGTATTGTTTCGAAAGCTTTTTTGAAAAGAATAATAAAACTGGCATAGAGCGGATTATTATTGAACATCCAGAAGAGTCTGAAAAATTCCATCATGGATATAGATGGAGCGCTTTGTATGATTTTATTGATAACCTAAGAATAAATTCAGATGAAAAGGCACTTATCATAGAAAATAGGGAAATGTTGCTGGATATATATGAACATTATCCTAATCACCTTCAAACATTGAATCATGAAATTCGAAAATCATATTTAAGTGATGAATTCGAAACGCATTTTAGATATACAGAATATGAATTTGTAGATGAAAGAGAATTATAGAAAATATAGTTAAAGTTATTAAAGAAAGTATGTAACAAAATGGAATTATATAAAAAGAGGCAATTTGCCTCTTTTTATATTTATAGGAGTGAATAAAAATGACTAATGTAAAAATATTAAGCAATTCTGAAAAAGAATACCGTAAAACTATCGTAAGTGAAATGCTCAAGGAGCTTACATGTATAGAAGTTGCAACAAATGTTTTTAATCTTACTGTTCATAAAAGCAGTAGAAGTCAACGATATCTTAAACCAGTTGAACATAGTTCGATGGTATTTGATATTTTAAAAAACAAAGTATACTGGAATGCTCGTTGCGGGTCAGTACCTTTAAATGTAATTGAGTTTTACAGTGAATACACTAATACTTCAACATATGATGCAATTAATATACTTTTAGAGTACTTTTATTCAAGAAATCCAAATGAAATTGAGCAGTATTTGTATGATTTTTCTATGGACGAAAGTCATATCAGCCAAGGACTTGTATTAACACAAAAAAACGATAATAATGAGAGAGCAATTCATTATCTGACCAATGAAAGAAAACTAAGCGATTCACTTGTTAGCAAACTAATAGAGGATGGCATTGTATATGAAGATATATATCACAATGTGGTATTTGTTGGATATGATGTAAATAATATAAAAGAAAAAAAACCAGTTTTTGCAATCCGCAGAGGTACGGGCAATTCAAAATTTCATATAGACTGTAAAGGGTCATTTAAAAATAACGGGCTATTTTATCAGAATTTTGAAGGAATAAAAAAAATTGTAGTTACAGAAAGCGTAATTGATGGACTTAGCTATATTTCTCTAAATAGAAACAATCTAACTGCTCATGTATTAATGTGCAGCGGAGTAGGTACGATGCTTAACACACTTAAATATAATTTAAAGAATAATCCTGCTCTAAAAAATTTAGAAGAAATAGAAATTATGCCAGATTTAGATGATGCTGGTGTGATAGCGGGTAATAAAATAAAGAAATGGTATGACAATGAAGGGGTGTTCAACGATAATGGTAATACAGTTTCACTAGAAATAAAAAATATACGGCTATGATGGAAAACCAAATCTTAAAATTAAGGATTTAAACGACCTTTTACGTGTAACTGTTTATTATGAAGAAAATAGAATTTTAAGGGAACAGTCAGAATTAGAAGATAGAGAAAGCAATGATAACATGGAGATGTAGGAAAAGATATATTTTGTCTTTTTTATAGGAATAATCAATTTGTGTTACATTTTATGTTTAAAGTGATATACTTATAACATAAGTATAGGAGATTGGAAATGACAGATATAGAAAAATTAAAAAAGGAACTTATAGAACAAAAACAATCAAAATTTCCTGGTAACATTTATCATGTTTCACAGGTATTGTTTGCATATAATTCAAATAAAATAGAAGGAAGTCGATTAACAGAAGAACAGACTGAAATGATATTTGAAACTAATTCTTTTTTTCCTGATAAAGACGAGAAGGTAGTCAGAGTAGATGATATTACAGAAACAGTAAATCATTTTAAACTCTTTGATTTCATCTTGGATCATATTGATGATAGGTTAAATAAAGATATGATTATTGAAATGAATAAAATTCTAAAAAAGGGAACTTCTGATGAATCAAATCCCAGATATAATGTAGGAGAATTTAAAATCCATCCCAATGTAATTGGACTGGTAAATGTTATTAAAACCTCAAAACCAGACGAAGTTGAAAGAGATATAGACGTACTCATTGAAGAGTATAACAGGCTAGGCAAAGTAACATTGGAAGATATTGTTGACTTCCATTTACGCTTTGAGAGAATTCATCCGTTTGGTGATGGCAATGGTCGTGTTGGGCGTGCGATCATGTTCAAGGAATGTTTAAAAAATAATATTGTTCCTTTTATTATTCTTGATAGGGACAAGCCGTATTATTTACGTGGATTAAAAGAATATGACAGAGACAGGACGTACCTGTTTGAAACCTGTTTAAATGAGCAGGACATATACACTGATCTATGTAAGCAGCTTTTGAATTTAGATTTTAATATCACTGTTGATAATGAACAGGATGAAGATATGGAATTATGATTAAGTTATGTAAAAAAGAGGCAAACTGCCTCTTTTTTACATACAGTACTATTTTATAAAGAAGGAGCTAATAAATGTGAAGCATGAATATATAATCGAGGAACTTGATGAAAAATACATCAATCTCTCGTGAAAACTATGCTGAAGAAGATGAAAATGAGAGAGAATTATAACAAGGAGAACAGGATGAAAAAAATTAGTTACAGTATTTTAAAGGAACTGATAGATAATATAAAGGACGATGAGGAGATTGTTATAGATGAAAATGGAATAAAAAAGGTGAAGAGAGCAAATGAACAGTATTGATGTTGTTGGAATCAGATTAGTTAAGGAAAGAGAGTTTTTATGTGAAAAGAGTATAAGAACACCGCTGGATGCTGTCGAAGTTTTAGCAAATGAATTAAAGTTTTTAGATCGAGAAATTTTAATGACCTTAAATATGAATAGTAAAAATAAAATTATTAATGCTCATGTATGCTCGATAGGAAGTGCAAATATGGGAATAGTTGATCCAAAAAGTGTCTTTAAATCAGCTCTACTATCAGGAGCAAATAGGGTAATGATTATACACAACCATCCTTCTGGTGACTGTACTCCAAGTCAGGAGGATATTGACGTGACAAATTTATTAATCAAGGGAGGGCGCATTTTAGAAATAGAAGTCCTTGATCATATTGTGATAGGTGAGAATGAATATTATTCTATTGTAGGGGATCGTCAAGAAAAATACACTGAAATAAATAATACAGATAATTTACAAAACAGTTATGAATCTTTAGAGCTGTGTGAGAATAATGACAAAAAAATTTGGTTAGAAGAAGATGTGACGGAAATGATAATTTAAAAAAGAGGCATTTTGCCTCTTTTTTACTTTGCAGAAGGAGGTAAAAATGGAAAATGTCGTAAATAGTGAGTATTTCAAATTAGCAGTTGTGTTAAAAAGTGTATTAGGAATTACTCATCATGAAATGAAAGATATCAGAGAAAATATTTCTAAATATAAAAAAAGAAAAGAAATAGTCCAGGAGATTAATGATTATCTTAATGATGATGAAATCTCTATCTTTTTACCTGATAATTATAAACAGCAGGCGCAGAGATTAGTTCTTATTTTTAATAATAACTATGATGACAATTTTATGTTGAATGAATGTAAAAAAGATACTTTTATATCAGATAATATTCTATCTTATGATAAATACATGGATCTTATTGATTTGTTAGGTGGAATAGAAAGTGATGAAGATGGCAGTCAATTTGTTAAAGTACAAGTCGATAAAATGATCAAATACTTTTTAGTTCCAGTAAGCAGGGGTGACAAGCTTTCAAAAGAAATTGTTAAAGAATATATAGAGAAAAATGCTATAAATAAGTTAGAGAAGGAAATAGAAAATGATAATGAACTCGAACTTTTGTGAGAAAAAAATCATATTTTTTATGTGAATATATTTACTATAAGCAGTTAATAGATTGGTGGTGAAATAAATGAAAAATGAAATAGACATTTTGTTGGAGGATTTTGAATATGAATTAATTTTCGGCAAACAAAGTTTACTTTTAACAGTTGAAGTCGGGACAAAAAAGATAGAAAAATACTATAAAGATAATTACGGTGATAGAAAAGCGGAAGAGTTTTTACTTAAATTCAAAAAAAATTATCAAGAGATTAAGGATGTAAGCGATCATCAGCTTAGAAGGGTAGAGAATTTAACAGAAATTTTGAATGAATTTGAAATTTCTATTTCAGAACTTCATCGAATGATAGTTGCAAAGAATTTTTGTGAATCGTACCTAAAAGACAGTTATTATACATTTTTTGATTTTGTTAAAGAAAGAGCAGATGAGTCCATTAATAAAAAAATTGAGAAACTGTTGGAAATGGAAAACTATGAGTATCTAAATAATGATTTTAAAGAGCAGGTGGTTGAATAAGAATATAATATTAAACAGCACAATGAATGATAAAGAGGAAAATTTGATGGAAAAAGAAGATAGAGTGGTGTGCTATAGAAAATTGTGTGAAGAAATTCAAAGAATGATAAATGATCTTCCAGTGCCTGAAGGAAACTGTGTACAGATAGAGAAGGCAAAGAGAGTAAGATACTTTTACATCACTGTTTATTATATGTATCTAAATAAAAATAATAATTATAACAATTTTTTTAAGTTAATGTTATTTTAGCAACATTGAAGAAAGCCCTCAAACGGAAACAGTCAACTTTTTGGATTAACTATCACAATGACTTGTTCGAGGGGATTTTGTTAAATAATATATGGCTGTGAAAAACTATAACTGCTGACAAAAAGGAAGAGGCTGTAGATTTACTTGCAGATTTAAATAGAGAGGGTAAATTAACTATTGAAGAAATCGTATTAATTATACAGGATAAAGAATATGTTCCAAGTATTGATGTCGATGTATAAATGTACAAGATGCATGTAATACACTGCCTTTTGTAAGTAATGGTTGTAAGATAAAACGCAAAAAAAATTGTGCCCTCTCTAATATGCAAATATGCTAAGATGTGTTTGCAGGTAATAAATGTAGACAATTAAATAATAGTATACTTTTGGATTAGAAAACTGTCTGTCGAAAAGCGATGTTTGCATGATTACCTGTATTTTTTTCCTTTATACAAGAAAGAGTGGAGTTCTCATCACTCTTTCTTTTTGGTTAATTTTTATTGTATTATAATGGAATCGGGGAAGAATAAAAATGAAAAGAGTTTTAACTATTTTATTGAAGTGAAGTGAAAAATACAGCAGTATGAAACAATCGATAAGACTTGGATTGATAATGTTTTAATGGAAAGTTGTTATTAATAACTTGAAAAAGAGGCAAATTGCCTCTTTTTTATAGTCAAGAAATATTTTTAGTAGATATTTTTAGTAGAAAATGAGTATTTGTATTACTAATATAATGATTTAACAAAAGAAAAAAAACTGATGAAATCAGTTTTTTTTAAATAGTGTGAATATTATTCAAAAAATATTCACTTTTTTGAAAAAAAATTGTGCCTTTTTGAAACAAAGGATATGTTAAAATTAGTATAGTTAAAATTGTATCCAAAAATTGAGAGCATTTATTGGTATTTCGACCAATGACTGCTTTTTTTATTGCAGTTATATACGTAAAAAAAATTGTGCCCTAACCTTTTTTCTTTATTGATATCATTAAATTGTAAAGGAAATATCAGGAGGAATACAGATGAGAACAATTGAATTGAATTAGTTTTAATACTACTATTTTTGTTTCTCTTTGTAGCAATGCTACCTAAAGTAGCAACAGATTTTATATGATTTGCACGGGAGGAACATTCATTATGGAAATAGGAGAACGCTTAAAGCAGTTGAGGATAAAAAGAAAGTTAACACAGTTCGAAGTAGAAGAGTTAACAGGCATAAATCGATCTACATTATCATTATATGAATTAGGAATCCGAGTGCCACCAATCGATAAGCTAATGCAGCTTGCTTTGCTATATAAAGTATCGATTGACTATTTATGTGGAATAGAGAAGTCCTATAGTGAGGATGTTGAAAAGGTAAAACAGGGAGAAAAAGCACAATGAAAAAAATGTTATTAAATTATTTAGATACAAGAAATAAAAAGATTATCGCAGGAATTAGTGTAGTGGCAGTGATTTTAGCTAGTACACTGGGTATATATGCTTTAACAAAAGATAATTTACCCGATTTCGTTCTAAGTAATAGTAAAACTATTAAATTAGAATATGGAGATAAATATTCTGTTAACGGCATGAAATTATTGAATACAGAAGGTATGGATGATAAAGATAAAAAAATATTAAAAAATGGTTTAAGTATAAAATCTAATTTTAAATATGAGGACGGTAAAGATTATCCAGCAGTTGGAGAGTATAAGATAACAATGATCTTTAATGATGATTCACTTGTTAAAAAGGTTAAAGTTGCTGATACGACTGCACCAGAACTTAATACAGAATTTCGTGATATTGATATAGTTAAAGGTACTGATCTAAATACCTATGATTTCGGCGGTCTTAATTTATTTAATGCAACAGATCTATCGCCTGTAGAGGCAGGATACGACAGCAGTGCAATTAACAGTAGTACAGTAGGAACATATGTATTAAAAGTTACTGCTAAGGATACTTCTAGTAATGAAACTACTAAAGAATTAACAGTTAATATAACAGAAACTCCAAATGAAAATCAGGAATTAGTAACAGAAACAGTAACTAATGAGGATGGAACAAAATCTATTCGCAATACATTAAGAGATAAAGCGACGGCTCAAGACGATACAGCAAATACTAAAATTAGTTCTAATTCCAGTAAAGGAAGCA
>NZ_JAHOCB010000028.1:0-49292 GCF_019125875.1 Erysipelatoclostridium sp. MSK.23.31
AAAGAAATGAAGAAAGAAAACAAAAAAGAGAGAAGAAGATAACAAAAGGAGAAAGGAGGAAATAAATCCCTTTGAGGGATGGCGAGAGTCAAAAGCGATAGCTTGAACGAAGAGAAAGCAGCGCCTTGAGACGCGAGCAAGCAATATAGGCTTATAGCCTCAGAGAAAACCACGTCTTTTAGGCGTGGTTTTTATTTAGTTCTTTTTTATAAATAATTTCAATAATTGTTGCTCGTGACGTAAGGTCATGAACTATAATGTTTATAGAGGTGATGATATGAATGAGGACTACTTAACAATTGGAGAATTAGCACAAAAGATGGATGTAACAGTTCGTACACTACAATATTATGATCGTGAGGGGTTGTTGAAGCCAGCAGCAATTAGCAAAGGGGGAAGACGGCTCTATTCAACTAAAGATATTGTTAAATTGCATCAAATTTTATCATTTAAATATCTTGGTTTTTCACTTGTAGAAATTAAAACTAAATTATTTAATCTCGACACACCACAGGAAGTTGCAGCGATTTTAAATCAACAAAAAAGTGTGATTCAAGAACAAATTGCTAACTTATCAGAAGCTTTAGAAGCAACGATTGCCTTATCTAGAGAAGTTCAAGAAATGAATACGGTAGATTTTAAAAAATATGCTGAAATAATAGAGTTACTTCGTTTGGGAAATAAAGAATATTGGGTGTGGAAACATTTTGATAATACAATTACTGATCATATTAAAGAACGATTTGGTGATGATCCAGAGGCCGGGTTAAGAATATTTAGCACTTATCAAGAAGTCTTAGATAAGCTGTATGTGTTAAAGAAACAGGGGGTAAGTCCTGATAGTCCAGAATGCTTTATGATTGCCAAACAGTGGTGGGAAATGATTTTAGAATTTACTGGAGGTAATTTAGAACTGTTGCCAGAGTTACAAAAATTTAATGATAAAAAGAATGATTGGAATAATGATCTGGCAGTTAAACAAAAAGAAATAGATAATTATCTAACTGCGGCTCTAGAATATTATTTTAAGAGGATCCAAAAGGAGCAAGAGTAATATGGATATTGCATTGCAGATTAATAATCTTGGTAAGGTTTATGGTAAACATCAGGTTTTAGAAAATATTAGTTTTACTGTTGTTAAAGGGGAAATATTTGCTTTACTTGGCACAAACGGTGCGGGGAAAACAACGACATTAGAATGTTTAGAGGGGATTCGACGATACGATACAGGTAAAATTTTAATAAATGGTAAGCTGGGGGTTCAACTGCAATCATCATCATTACCAGCGGATATTACCGCTAAAGAAGCAATCATGTTATTTGCAAAATGGCAAGATCTTGAGGTGACTGACGATTATTTTATTTATTTAGGAATTAAAGCTTTTCTAAAAAAGCAATATCACCAGTTATCGACAGGACAAAAGCGTCGTTTACATCTTGCAATTGCGCTATTAGGACACCCCGATATTATTGTACTTGATGAGCCAACTGCAGGACTTGATGTTGAGGGACGTAACAGTATCCACCAAGAAATTAAACGACTAAAAACCCAAGGTAAAACAATTTTATTAGCGAGTCATGATATGACCGAGGTTGAAGAGTTGTGTGATCGAATCGGAGTATTAAATCATGGGAAAATTGTTTTTATTGGGGCTCCTGATCAATTGCATCAAACAATGCAAAGTAAATTTAAATTAAAGGTTCGTTTTTCAAAGGTGCCCCGATTAAATGAGCAGTTTGAAATAGTTTCTCAGGAACAGGAGTATTATATCTTTGAGACTACAAACTTAGAGATAACATTAAAAGCAATTATTCAATTAACCGAGGAACAAAGTATTAAAATTATGGAAATAAATACTGTTCAGCCAAAGCTGGAAGAAAGATTTTTAAAAGAGGTGCAATCATGAGGGCTTTCATCTATCAAATTGGATTAAACTGGAAATTAAATCTTCGCAGTAAAGAATTATTAGTTCATTATTATGTGGTTCCCTTAGTCTTTTATTTGTTTATTGGGGGGGTTTTATATCGATTTTGCCCGATGCTGATAAAACGATAATTCAAGTAATGAGTGTTTTTGCTATTACCATGGGTGGAGTCTTAGGTTCTCCATATCCGTTAGTGGAATTTTATCATAGTGACATAAAAAAGGCTTATCAGGTAGGAAAGATTCCTTTATGGACGATTGCCGCAAGTAATTTTATTTCTGGGATTATGCATTTATTTGTGATGAGTTTGATAATTTTAATAAGTGCCCCGATTATTTTTAAAGCACAAATACCTGAAAATATTTTTATATATTTATTGGGGGTGATTTTATTTATCATAGTTAGTTTGAGTATTGGAATGGTTTTTGGTGTATTTTTCAAAAGTGCAGCGAAAATGGGAATGGCAACGCAACTAGTTTTTTTACCGTCGATCATGTTATCAGGAATAATGTTCCCTGTAGCAATGCTCCCTAACGTATTACAGGTGATAGGCAGAATTTTACCGGCCACATGGGGATTTGAATTAATGTGTACAAATGATTTTTTGTGGCTTAATGTGGCTGTTCAGTTAATAATTTTTATGATAATGCTAATTGTAGCAAGTTTCAAGATCAAGCAGATAAGAAAAGAAGATTAAAAAAGCCTAAATTAGTACAAGCTGATTTAGTGCTTTTTATTGTTTAAACTGTTGATCAATCACATTGTTAAAACTATTGGTAATGAAGTCTTTAGTTAATCCTTTTGAATAACGATTATGACTTTTTTCTAATTTTTCATTATATTTATCTATAGGCACCAATTTAAAATTTTCAAATTTTTGATCATAATAGTTGATGACTGGGAGAGAATTAATATTTTTAATTATGGTAGAATTATTATTCTTTTCAAAAGTTATTTGCAGGATCATTGAAACATTATATGCATTGGCAAATTCTGGTGTTGCTCTAGTTACCTGATTATCAGCTGAAATAAATGATCCTAATGAATATACAACAAGTGTTTTATGGTTGGTAGTTTCTAACCATTCAATTGGCTGAATACAATGTGAATGATGACCGATAATGACATCAACCCCTAATTCGTTTAGATAATTAGCTAATTCTTTTTGTTCACTATTGACAGCATATGTAAACTCATTGCCCCAATGAACACTAACGATAACTATATCACTAAGCTGTTTTGCTTGTGCAACTTCTTGTTTTATGATTTCTTTATGAGCATTATCGAGTTTCATAGTGTCAAGGTTGCGATAATAACCAATCAGTTCTCTGTTTTGATTATCAGGCTTATTAGTTTTATAAGTGTAGCCAAGAAAACTGAAGGTTATATCATTTATGGTTTTTGTAGGGATTTGTGTTCGGACTTCTTTTGATTCATAGATTCCGGTTGTTAGAATCTGGTGTTTTTTAAAGAAGCTTAATGTATTGATACGTCCTTGAGGACCCGCGTCGTTAGCATGATTATTAGCAAGATTAACAGCATCGACACCCATAGCGATAACTTGATTACCAATTTCCTCAGGAGCATTAAAACTATAACCAGTTCCGGATACTCCTAATCCTTTGCCGCCGATAGGGACTTCCATATTGGCTAATGTTAGATCGTCATTTAAAAAATATGGTTTTACTAAGTCATAATAGCCTTTATCATTGTAACTTGTTCCAATCCAATCATAGTATGGCTGTTCATATAATAAATCGCCGATAAAAGATGCATTAACTATTCTTGGCCTTTTAGTAGAAGTGGATTTGTTTGGTGATTTGATTGATGTTTCTTTTCTATTGATAAATAAATACGTCCCCGTTACGAGGGATAAAAGCAGGAGAAAATTAAGAAATATTTTAATTGGACGTTTTAGTTTTAATTTTTTCTTTGACATTTTTATCACCCTTTATATTGTAACATGATCAATCATGCTAATTGTCTTAAATAAGCTGAAAAATCTTTGCATATTCTTAAGATAAATTATAGAAGATTTGGTAGTTAGATTTATTTAGTTTAGTAGAATGTATGCAAGGACATTGAGGAGGAATGAAAGATGACTAATGAGATTAAGCTGGAAGTTACCTGTGTTCATTGCTTAGGGGTTGGGGAAAAACAGTTATATCCAATAATTAATAGACAAGATTTAGAGGCAAAACAGAATATTTTTGAAGAAGATTTGTTTTTATATCGTTGTCCGCATTGTGGACATTATCAAAGGATTTCGTATGAATGTATGTATTATGATGAGAAATTAAAATATGCGGTGGTGTTGAGCCATGATGGACACCGTTTTTTAAAGAAAGTGAAAATAGATTTAACCGCTTATCAACTTCGTTTTGTAAAAAGTGTAAGTGAATTAAAAGAAAAAATCGTTATTAAAGAAAATGGTTTAGATGATCGAATTGTTGAGATAATGAAACATAATATTCAAACTACTTTAAGGAGCAAAGCGTCTTATCAATTGGTATTAAGAGATGGACAAGGACTAGAGTTTGTTTTATTATATCCAGATAATGAAGTTATTAAGATATTTATGTTTAATAAGCAAGATTATTTGACTTTAACAAAGAAGTATAATCGTTGTTTGGCTAATGATTATATAGTAGATAGGCTCTTTGCTTCTAGAACGGTTTTACGTCTAAATAAGTTCAATAATTTGAAACTAAATTGTCATTAGAATAAATAGATGATATTGGTAAAATACTTGATAAAATCAGGACTTTTATATTGAATCGACTTGTGAAATAATTAATTATTAATCAGATAATTAATTATCTATAAAATTTATGAAAAAGGGTTGACTTCGACAAAATTACGGGCTATTATATTCAGTAACATAACTTAAATACTTTGATAGGAACTAGTAAATAAATTTATCGAGCATAGAGAGATTCTGGGTGGTGAAAAGAATTGTTGATGATTTGTTGAACTCATCCTTGAGTGGAGCGCTGAATCAAGTAGGTGGCTACGGAGTGCAACCGTTATCTAGCAAAAGTATGAACTATATATAATAGCGTACTTGGTGAGATTAATATCGTGAGGTATTAATAAATTGAGGTGGAACCACGGGGTTACTATACTCTCGTCCTCAAAATGACATAGTCTGTCATTTTGAGTGCGAGAGTTTTTTTATAAGTATTTATTATGCAAAAGGGAGGAAGAAAAAATGATGAATTATCAAAAGTATAAGAGATTTGAACCAATCAACTTTAAAGAACGTACTTGGCCGGATAAACAAATTGAAAAAGCGCCAACTTGGGTCTCTGTAGATTTACGTGATGGCAATCAGGCGTTGATTACCCCTATGAAAATCGAAGAAAAAGTCGAAATGTTTCAACTTTTAGTTGATATGGGGTTTAAAGAAATAGAAGTTGGTTTTCCTTCTTCTAGTCAAATTGAATATGATTTTTTAAGAATTTTGATTGATGAAAATTTAATTCCTGATGATGTGACTGTTCAAGTTCTAACTCAAGCACGTGAACATTTAATTAGAAAGACTTTTGAATCATTAAAAGGATTAAAGAGAGCAATCGTTCATGTTTATAATTCAACTTCAGTATTACAACGTGATGTCGTCTTTAATCGAAGTAAAGAAGAAATTAAACAGATTGCAGTCGATGGTGTTAAATTAGTCAAAGAATTAAGTAGAGAATTTGATGGGGAAGTAATTCTTGAATATTCACCAGAAAGTTTTACTGGAACTGAACTGGAATATGCCTTAGAAGTTTGTGAAGCGGTGATGGATGAATGGGGCGCTACTAAAGATAATAAAGTAATTATCAATTTACCGTCAACAGTAGAAATGGCAACACCTAATGTGTATGCTGATCAAATTGAATGGATGTGTACTCACTTTAGTGATCGTGATCGTGTCATTGTATCGTTGCATACTCACAATGATCGTGGTTGTGGTGTAGCGGCTACTGAATTAGGAATTATGGCAGGAGCTGATCGTGTTGAAGGAACACTATTTGGTAATGGTGAAAGAACAGGAAATCTTGATATTGTCGTAGTAGCCTTAAATATGTTTACCCAAGGAATTGATCCAAAACTAGATATGAGCAATATCAATAATATAAAACATGTTTATGAAAAAGTAACGAAAATGGAAATCCCACCTCGTCAACCATATGTAGGAAAGTTAGTGTTTACCGCATTTTCAGGTAGTCACCAAGATGCAATTAATAAAGGAACTCATGCAATGCATGAACGTGACAGTCAAATTTGGGAAGTACCTTATTTGCCGATTGATCCTAGTGATCTAGGCCGCCAATATGAACCGATTGTGCGTATTAATTCACAATCTGGTAAAGGTGGTGTAGCATATGTAATGGAAAGTATGTATGGTTTCCATTTACCAAAAGGATTACAAGTAGATTTTGCTAAAGTAATTCAAGATATAAGTGAAGAAGAAGGAGAAGTTTCTCCAGAAAGAGTCTACGATACATTCATTGAAGAATATGTAGATATTGATGAACCTTATCGCTTTATTAAACAAAAGCTGATTGATATAAGTGAAGATGATAGTGAGTTTGAACGTCGTGCTGAGATTACGATTGAGGCGCATGGTGAAGTTACAACTTTAACAGGATATGGTAATGGACCAATCGATGCTGTTAAAAATGCTTTAAACTCACTTCCAGAAATGCATTCACACTTATTAGATTATAGTGAACATGCATTAACTTCAGGATCAAGCTCAAAAGCAGCGGCTTATGTTTATTTAAGAGCTAAGGGAAGTGCTAGACAAGAATACGGAGTGGGGATTCATCCAAATATTACAACTGCAACTGTAAAAGCGATAATATCTGGAATGAATCGTCTGTATAAGACGCTAAAATAAGTGGAAAGGAGCCGAACATGAATCGTTTAGTATTATCGTTATTAGTGGAAAATAACCCAGGTGTATTAAGCAGAGTGGCTGGTTTATTTAGTCGTCGTGGTTATGGAATTGAAAGTTTAAGCGTTGGCAAGACCAATGAACCTAATGTTTCACGCATGACGGTTGTGGCTGTTGGTGATGAATTGATTTTAAATCAAATTGAAAAACAGTTAGGTAAACTAGTCGAAGTAATTGAAATTTTCCCATTGAAACCGGAAGAATCGGTATACCGGGAATTAGTTTTAGTTAAAGTTGAGGCTGATGAAAAACAACGTTCGTCACTTGTTTCCATTGCCGATATCTTTAGAGCACGGATTATTGATGTTGCACCAGCATCATTAGTAATCGAGGTAACAGGAGATCAGTCAAAGATTGATGGACTGCTTGCCATGTTAGAAGGTTTCAATGTTGTTGAGATGGTTAGAACCGGATTATCTGGTATCAAACGTGGTCTTGGCGAAATTGATATAGAAAGTCATAACAAATAGAAATAGGGGGATTAGAAAAAATGGCTAAAATTTTTTATGAATCAGATTGTGATTTATCTTTATTAGACGGTAAAACTGTTGCCGTGATCGGGTATGGTTCTCAAGGACATGCTCATGCATTAAATATGAAAGAATCAGGAGTAAACGTAATTATCGGTTTATATGAAGGTTCTAAATCTTGGAAAAAAGCTGAAGAACAAGGTTTTGAAGTTTATACTTCTGCTGAAGCAGCTAAAAAAGCTGACATCATCATGATTTTGATCAATGATGAATTACAAGCTAAATTATACAAAGAATCAATTGAACCAAACTTAGAAGAAGGAAATATGTTAATGTTTGCTCATGGTTTCAATATTCATTTTGGACAAATCGTACCACCTAAGAATGTTGATGTAACTATGGTTGCACCAAAAGGACCTGGACATACAGTACGTAGTGAGTACCAAGTTGGTAAAGGTGTACCTTGCTTAGTCGCTGTTGAACAAGATGCTACTGGTCGTGCTCAAGATGTTGCTTTAGCATATGCTTTAGCTATCGGTGGAGCAAGAGCTGGAGTTCTTGAAACTGATTTTAGAACAGAAACAGAAACTGATTTATTTGGTGAACAAGCAGTATTATGTGGTGGAGTTTGTGCTTTAATGCAAGCTGGTTTTGAAACATTAGTTGAAGCTGGGTATGATCCAAGAAATGCTTATTTCGAATGTATCCATGAAATGAAATTAATCGTTGATTTAATTTACCAATCAGGTTTTGCAGGAATGAGATATTCAATTTCAAATACTGCTGAATATGGTGATTATATTACAGGACCAAAAATTATCACAGAAGATACTAAAAAAGCAATGAAAAAGGTATTACAAGATATTCAAGATGGTACATTTGCTAAAGACTTCTTATTAGATATGTCTGAAGCTGGTGGACAAGCTCATTTCAAAGCAATGAGAAAATTAGCAAGCGAACATATTTCTGAAAAAACTGGGGAAGATGTAAGAAAATTATACGCTTGGTCTGATGAAGATAAATTAATCAATAACTAATTTATTATAACAACACACTTTTGTGTGTTGTAATTAAGGAGTAATTTCTTACTCCCTAATTACAACCTACAAAGGTAAAGATAAGGGGGGAATATAAAAGTGGCAATGACAATGACACAAAAAATATTAGCAAAACATGCAGGATTAGACGCAGTTGTGGCGGGGCAGCTAATCGAAGCAAAACTTGATGTTGTAATGGCTAACGACATCACAGGACCGATGGCATTACCAATTTTTCATCAAATGGCTGACAAAGTCTTTGATAAAGATAAGGTGATTTTAGTTCCTGATCATTTTACACCAAATAAAGATATTAAGTCGGCTGAAAACTCTAAAGCAATTTTAGATTTTTCAAATGATCAATGTTTAACTCATCATATGGAACAAGGTAAATGTGGGGTTGAACATGCAATTTTACCAGAAAAAGGAATTGTTGTCGCTGGTGAATGTATCATTGGGGCTGATTCACATACATGTACTTATGGCGCTTTAGGAGCTTTTTCAACTGGTGTTGGAACTACTGATATTGCAACAGGAATGGCAACTGGTGAATTATGGTTTAAAGTGCCTAGTGCAATCAAATTTGTCTTAACCGGAAAGCCTAGTCAATTTGTTAGTGGTAAAGATATTATTTTGGATATTATTACTCGTATTGGAGTTGATGGGGCCCGTTATAAAAGTATGGAATTTGTTGGTGAAGGAATTCAACACTTAACAATGGATGATCGTTTTACGATTTGTAATATGGCAATTGAAGCTGGGGCTAAAAACGGGATTTTTCCTGTTGATGAGCAAACGATTGCTTATATGGAAAAACACTCAGTGAAAGAATATGCTGTCTATGAAGCTGATGAGGATGCTGAATATGATGAAGTGATTGAAATAGATTTAGGTAAAGTTAGACCAACAGTAGCTTTCCCACATTTACCAGGGAATGGGCATACGATTGATGAAATTGAAGCAATGGATAAGATTATGATCGATCAAGTTGTAATTGGTTCATGTACGAATGGGCGTTTGTCTGATTTACGTAAAGCGGCAGCAATCCTTAAGGGAAAACAAGTAGCTAAAAATGTTCGTGTAATGGTTGTTCCAGCGACTCAGAAAATCTTTGTTCAATGTATTCATGAAGGTTTAGCAGAAATTTTTGTTGAAGCTGGATGTGCATTTAATACCCCAAGCTGTGGACCTTGTATGGGTGGACATATGGGAGTTATGGCTAAAGGTGAAAAGTGTGTTTCTACAACTAACCGCAATTTTGTTGGTCGAATGGGCGACACAGAAGCGTTAATTTACTTAGCTTCTCCAGAAGTAGCAGCCGCAAGTGCAATTGCGGGATATATTGCAAATCCTGAAAAAGTAGGTGAAGAATAATGAAAATATATAAATATGGTGATAATGTTGATACGGATGTAATTATTCCAGCACGTTATTTAAATTCATTTGATGCTAAAGAATTAGCTAGTCATGCGATGGTGGATATTGATCCTGATTTTGCTAAAACGGTTGAATCGGGTGATATTATTGTTGCTGGAAAAAATTTTGGTTGCGGTTCTTCAAGAGAACATGCTCCTCTATGTTTAAAAACAGCAGGAACTAAATGCGTCATTGCAGAAAGTTTTGCTCGTATTTTCTATCGTAATTCAATTAATATTGGATTTCCAATCATGGAATGTCCAGAAGCAGTAGCAGGAATTAATCAAGGTGATGAAGTTACAGTAGATTTTACCACTGGTTTAATTACTAATATTACAAAAGGTGAAACTTATCAAAGTCAACCTTTCCCAGAGTTCTTACAAAAGATGATTGAATTAGATGGTTTAGTCAACTATGTTAATAGTAAAAAGGGGTAAGGATAATGGAAAAAAATATTGCTGTAATAAAAGGTGATGGAATCGGACCAGAAATTGTAACTGAAGCGATGAAAGTTTTAGATGCTATCGCTGATAAATATAATCATAAATTTAATTATACTCAAATTTTAATGGGTGGTGCTTCAATCGATGTTCATGGCGTTCCTCTAACTGATGAGGCGTTGGCGATTGCTAAAAATAGTGATAGTGTTTTACTTGGGTCAATTGGTGGTGATACTACAACATCACCTTGGTATAAATTAGAACCGAATCTTCGTCCTGAAGCGGGGTTATTGAAAATTCGTAAAGAGTTAGGATTGTTTGCTAATTTAAGACCGGCGGTCTTATATGATGAATTAAAGGGTGCTTGTCCTTTGAAGGAAGAATTAACTGAGGGTGGGTTTGACATGATGATCATGCGTGAACTTACCGGTGGGTTATATTTTGGTGAACGTTCAACGAAAGAAGAAAATGGTGAATTAGTGGCTCGAGATGCAATGAGTTATAGTGAGACTGAAATTAGAAGAATTGCTAAAAGAGCGTTTGATATTGCTATGAAACGTAATAAAAAAGTCACGAGTGTTGATAAAGCTAATGTTATTGATACTTCAAGATTATGGCGTAAAGTTGTAAGTGAAGTTGCAAAAGATTATCCTGAAGTTGTGCTGGAGCATATGTTAGTTGATAACTGTGCAATGCAACTGGTAAAGGATCCAAAACAATTTGATGTTATTTTGACGGAGAATATGTTTGGGGATATTCTAAGTGATGAAGCTAGTATGGTAACAGGTTCGATTGGGATGCTGGCAAGTGCATCACTACGTGTTGATAAATTTGGAATGTACGAACCAAGTCATGGTAGTGCGCCTGATATTGCTGGTAAAAATATTGCTAATCCAATTGCTACTATTTTATCAGCTGCAATGATGCTTCGTTATTCGTTTGATCTAGATGATGAAGCGAAAGTGATTGAAAATGCAATTGAAAAAGTATTACAACAAGGATATCGAACAAGTGATATCATGTCAGATAATAAAACTTTAGTAGGAACTAAAGAAATGGGTGACTTAATTGTTGCAAATTTATAAGGGGGATAGAAAATGAAAAGTGATAATGTAAAAAAAGGGATGCAGCAGGCACCACATCGATCATTATTTAATGCTTTAGGTTTAACTGAAGAAGAGATGGATAAACCGTTAATTGGAATTGTTAGTTCATATAATGAAATTGTCCCTGGACATATGAATCTTGATAAAATCGTTGAATCAGTAAAAATGGGAGTAGCCCTAGCGGGTGGAGTACCTAGAGAATTCCCGGCTATTGCGGTATGTGATGGAATTGCTATGGGACATATTGGAATGAAGTATTCGTTAGTAACTAGAGATTTAATTGCTGATAGTACTGAAGCAATGGCTTTAGCTCATCAATTTGATGCTTTAGTTATGGTACCCAACTGCGATAAAAATGTACCAGGATTATTGATGGCGGCTGCAAGGATCAATATACCAACTATCTTTGTTTCTGGGGGGCCAATGTTAGCTGGACGCGTACATGGTAAAAAAACTAGTTTATCATCAATGTTTGAAGCGGTAGGAAGCTATAGTGCAGGTAAAATTGATGAGGAAGAAGTTCGTTATTATGAAAATCATGCTTGTCCAACATGTGGTTCATGTTCTGGGATGTATACGGCTAATTCAATGAACTGTCTGACTGAAGTGTTAGGAATGGGGCTTCGTGGGAATGGGACTATTCCTGCTGTCTATTCTGAAAGAATTAAATTAGCTAAACATGCGGGAATGCAAATTATGGAATTGTTAAAGAAAGACATTCGTCCTCGTGATATTATCACTAAAGAATCAATGATGAATGCTTTAACGATGGATATGGCGTTGGGATGTTCAACTAATTCAATGTTACATTTGCCAGCTATTGCTCATGAAATTGGTTTTGATTTCAATATAAAGTTTGCTAATGAAATAAGTGAAAAAACACCTAATCTTTGCCATTTGGCGCCAGCTGGACCTACTTATATGGAAGACTTGAACGAAGCAGGCGGTATTTATGCAGTAATGAAAGAAATCAGTAAATTAAATTTATTGAATCTTGATTGTATGACTGTTACTGGTAAAACAGTAGGTGAAAATATTAAAGATGCAGTTAACTTTGATCCTGAAGTAATTCGAACAATTGAAAATCCATATAGTAAAACAGGCGGATTAGCTGTTTTATCGGGAAATTTAGCGCCTGATGGTAGTGTAGTAAAACGCTCAGCAGTTGTGCCGGAAATGATGGAACATAGTGGTCCTGCAAGGGTCTTTGATTGTGAAGAAGATGCGATTGAAGCAATTAAAGGTGGTAAGATCGTAGCGGGAGACGTTGTTGTGATTCGTTACGAAGGACCTAAGGGTGGGCCTGGAATGCGCGAAATGTTGAATCCAACCTCTGCAATTGCCGGAATGGGCTTAGGATCAACAGTAGCCTTAATTACTGATGGTCGATTCTCAGGGGCATCTCGTGGAGCTTCGATTGGACATGTTTCACCTGAAGCGGCAGTAGGTGGACCGATTGCTTTAGTTGAAGAAGGCGATATTATAGAAATTAATATTCCTGAATATAAAATCAATTTAAAAATTTCTGATGAAGAAATGGCAAAACGTAAAGCTAAATGGCAGCCAAGAGAACCAAAAGTAACGACTGGTTACCTAGCGAGATATGCGGCAATGGTAACTTCAGGTGATCGTGGTGCTATTTTAGAAGTACAAAAAAATAAGTAGAGGGAGGTATTTAAATGTTATTAACAGGTTCCCAAATTGTTGCTGAATGTTTAATTGAACAAGGTGTTGATACAGTGTTTGGTTATCCAGGTGGAACAATTCTAAATATTTATGATGCTTTATACCAATATCAAGATAAGATTCATCATATCTTAACATCTCACGAACAAGGTGCGGCCCATGCTGCTGACGGCTATGCGCGCTCAACAGGAAAGGTTGGAGTGTGTATGGCGACTTCTGGGCCGGGAGCTACGAATCTGGTTACAGGGATTGCTACGGCTTACATGGATTCAACACCATTAGTTGCAATTACTGCTAATGTTGCAGTATCGCTGCTTGGGCGTGACAGCTTCCAAGAAATTGATATCGCTGGAGTTACTATGCCAATTACTAAACATAATTTTATTGTTAAAGATATTAAAGATTTGGCACCAACGATCCGTAAAGCCTTTCATATTGCGAGCGAAGGTCGTCCTGGGCCGGTATTAGTGGATATAACTAAGGATGTTACAGCGGCTAAATTTGATTTTGAGCCAATTGTTCCAGAAGTGATCGAACCACGTAAATATACTTATGGTGCTCAAGAATTAGATCAAGCTATCAAGATGATTGAAGCAAGTGAAAAACCATTTATTTTTGTTGGTGGTGGGGCAATCGCTAGTGATGCGGCCAGCGAATTGAAAGAATTTGCAGAAAAAATTGATGCTCCTGTTACGGATTCTTTAATGGGTAAAGGCGCATATGATAATACCCGTCCTCGTTATACTGGAATGTTAGGGATGCATGGAACAAAAGCCTCAAATTTTGGGGTTAGTCAATGTGATTTATTGATTGTTGTAGGGGCTCGGTTCTCTGATCGAGTTACTGGAGATACAAATCGTTTTGCTAAAGATGCAAAGATTATTCATATTGATGTTGATGCTGCTGAAATTAATAAAAATGTTGTTGTTGATTTAGGGATCGTTGGTGATGCTAAAAATGTACTTAAAGAACTTAATGAAAAATTAACACGTCAAAATCATCCTCAATGGTTAAAAGAAATTCGTGATTTAAAAGAACGTTATCCTTTAAGTTATGATGATGAAGGTTTAACAGGTCCTTATGTAATTGAACAAATTGATTATCTCACTAATAGTGAAGCAATAATTTGTACTGATGTTGGACAACATCAAATGTGGGCGGCTCAATACTTTAATTATCGTCGCCCTCGTCAATTTATTTCTTCAGGTGGTGCTGGAACCATGGGATTTGGTTTAGGAGCAGCAATGGGAGCAAAATTAGCTAATCCCCACCAAACTGTCTTTAATATTGCTGGAGACGGATGTTTTAGAATGAATTTAAATGAATTAGCAACTCTAAGCCGTTATAATATTCCAGTAATTCAAGTCGTTATGAATAATCAAGTTTTAGGAATGGTTCGTCAATGGCAAACATTGTTCTATGGACAACGTTATTCCAACACAATTCTCGAAGATAAAGTTGATTTTTGTAAAGTTGCTGAAGGTTTAGGTTGTAAAGCAATTAAAGTTACAACTAAAGAAGAAGTTGCTTCAGCAATCAAAATTGCAATGGAGCATGACGGTCCTGTAGTGATTGAATGTATGATTGGTAAAGATGATAAAGTATTCCCGATGGTTGCTCCAGGTGGTGCAATTGCGGAAGCTTTTGACGATACTGATTTAAAGAATAAACAATAGGTAGTAATTTTTAATTACTATCTTTTTGTTTTTTAAAAGTATTTATTATAATATGCATTGAAAATCTAAATATCAAGTGTAATAATTGAAATATAGGATAAGGTTATAAGGAGGCAAGACAATGCAAAACGTATACAAATGTGTCTATGATTATGATGATCAGCAAATTGACAGGTTAACAAAAAACGGTAGTAGTATTCTTGGATTATTCAAGGTGATTGTGGAGAATGAGCGTTTTGTATTAATGCCGGTTAATCATCTAAATGCTAAAGATAGGAGCGTTTATTTTAATGAGATTGAAAAAGTAAAGATGACTTTATCCACAGGTGCAGCAACACGAATCACTATTAATCGTGCGACAATTTATCAAATTGATTTAAATATTTATTTTCATGATGGTTCATTATTTACTTTAGAATTTAGAAGTTTTCGAGGGGTTGTATCATTGATAAAGAAATTTGCAGAATTACATATCTATGTATATGATCCGATGAATTTATTGGAGATTATTTCAATGGATGATCGTTGGGCGATTGAAAAATATTTTGCAATTAACCTTGAGAAAATTAAAAAACAATTTCAAGTTGAAGAAATGCGAAAAAAAGATCGCTATGTTAAAGCGTAATGAGGAAAAGGGGGAATATAAATGAATGTAGTGTTAACGGGTGATAATACAAATATTACACCATACATAGTAATTATGGTAATTGCTATCGTTGTTATCGCAGGAGTATTGATTTATCGCAAAAAGAAACAAAAATAAAAAAAGAAACCGCTAGCGATAAGCGGTTTCTAAAGCTTTTTTCAAGACTTTAGGATCTTTATTATATGGTGTGACCTTACAGATTGGTTTATTGATTCCTAGTAATGTATAAACTGCAATTCTTGCGGCTCTTACAGAATATTCTTCGGTAAAGACCATATCCTCAGGGATTTCTACAAATTGAGAAATCATCGCAAAGTTAGTAGATCCTTTGGGAACAACATGAGGTCGATCGCTCATTTTTCGAGGCTGGAACTGGGCATCTACATATGGCATCATACATGGAATGACATTGATGATGTCTTTTTTAATTTCCTCTTTACGATCAATTAAATGAAGATGATATAGTAATTCATCAAAAATTTCTTCTCCAGTACAATCTTTCATTGGTTTTTTAATATAGTCGCCTAAACGATCAGTGTATAAGCCGTAAGCCCAAAAAATTGTAGTGTTAGCATCTTGTGCTTTGAAATGCGGTTGGGCTGCAACGACCATCGACATTAGCCATGATGAGTCTTTAAAGGTCATTAAAGCACCACTACCAGGGATGTTAGTTGAGAATTCCTCAATTATTTTAAGGAATTTATTTCCTTTAAATGTCACAGTAATACTCTCCCAGTTTGTTTCTTTAATGTTACCAAAGAATGGCTCAGGATTACCGAGGTTTGGTTTCTTTTGGGCAACCTTATACCAGAGTTCGCCAGAAATTGGTTTTTCAAGAGGTTTAGGAGCAGGAGTTTTGTAATCTCCTAAGGTAGCACTGTCAGTCATACATGCATTAGTCATAATACAAATGTCATTATCATTGAGAATGATTTTTTCATCTTTGCCATCTTTATTTAAGTAAAGCACTTTAACAGTAATAGTATCATCATCTTTAAAATCAATATCTGTAACAGTAGCGTTTGTTACAAAGTTGACATGATGACTATCTAAGTATTTCTTGATTGGTAAAATAACTGACTCAAATTGATTATATGGTGTTCTTGTTACGCCGGCTAATGTTTCGATACGTGGGAATTCAAAAATCATGCGGTTCATATAGCGTTTTAATTCAAAAACACTTGACCATTTTTGAAAGGCAAAAGTTGTTTGCCACATATACCAGAAGTTAGTTGTAAAGAAATGAGGTGCATCTTTAAACCATTGTTCAATCGTAATATCATCAAGTTTAGATTCAGGAGTAATCATTAATTTTCCTAAAGTTAAGCGATCGTTATTATCAAAGCCCATTGACTTAACGTCAAGAATTTTTCCATGACGATCAATTAAACGTGCCCGAGCTTCAGTTGGATGTAAATGATCAAAATCTAGTATTTCTTTAGTTACGCTTTGACCAGGATGGTCAAGTGAAGGAATTCGATCGAATAATTCCCAAAAATTCTCATAAGTTTCTTCATTTAACATTCGTCCGCCACGACAAACAAATCCATCTTTAATTGATCCGGCACCATCATTACTACCACCAAGAATTTTCATGCCTTCAAAAATATGAATATTTTTACCATCAACATGACCGTCTTGAATCAAATAGGCAGCCGCGGCCATACTGGCAAGCCCGCCACCAATTAAATAAAATTGTTGGTTTGTAATTTCAACAGGTTTTCTAACTGTATCTTTGTTATCAGCGTATTTCTTTGCTGCAACTGCTCCAGCTCCAGCTAGAAGAGCTGCTCCAGTTAATAATTTTGTTTTAGTTTTCATTTTTAATATCCTTCTTTCTTCTAACAAATACTAGTATAGCCAGAAAAAATAAAAAGTATTTAAACAAAGATTTAACTTTGTCTAAATACTAGACAGATATAATTAATTGTCTAATTATTTAATAAACTAGCAGCAAAAGTTTCACTTTGAGTAGCGATTTTTTTTAGTCCGTGTGCAAGTTTTGCAGGCTCATTTTTCATATTGGTTTTTATCCAGCGGAGTACTGTTCCGGCAATTCCATAAGCATAAAATTCACTAAAAAAATTCTTTTCTTGTGGGGAAACGGTTTTGTTTACATCAAGCTTAGTAATCGCATCATAAAAACATTTCTGAGCCAGATTATATAGATCATGATAAAAATATTGTTCGTTGGTATTGATAGTGCTAATATAAAAATCTTTTTCTTGATATATTTTTTCTAAAACTGTTAATAGACATTGATCCCAGTTGTCAAAAGTAATGATATTCTCGATATCTGCAAATAATTCATCATAATATAACCACTGTAATAAATCATATTTATCTTGGAAGTGATAATAAAAAGTTTGACGATTTAGACCACATTTATTAGTTAGATCGTTAATGGAAATTTTTTCAAAGTTTCGATACTGACAAAGTTCTTTTAAAGTTTTAGCCAAAGCCCGTTTAGTGATTAAAGAATCAGACATATAGTTCACCTCGATGATTATTGTAACAAATTTTTATGAATAAAACATTTACATTAATAATAATCTTGTTATAATAAGTATATAATCTTTCATTTTATTGTGACGAAAGGCAAAAAAAGGGGGGAGATATTTGGTTAAAATTACAGAATTAAAAACGAATAATATTCATCAAGTACGATTATGTTTTTATAATGGTGAAATTTGGACTAAAAACGATTTAGCTAAACATACTGGTCTATCACTTGCAGCAACAACAAACATCTTACAATTATTACTAAAAGATGATGAAATTAAGCTTGTTGGAGAAGCGCAGTCAACTGGTGGTCGCAAATCAAAACAATATATTCTAAATAAAGATTATTATCATTTAGGTAACGTAAGTTTAAAAAGAGATGATCAATATTATTATTTTCTTGTTAAAATTACAGATTTATTAGGGAATATTTTAAAGGAAGAAAAGCTTATTAGTGAAGAGGGTTCAATCGATGAATTACTAGAAGCCATAAGTAATTTAATTTGTGATGATTATAAAGTAACAGTGCTAGCACTAAGTATCCCGGGAGTGTGTAAAGATGGAAAAGTTGGAATTTGTGATTTTGAAGCGTTACGAAATTGTGAGTTGTTAAAGCTGCTGAAAGAGCATTTCAATCTTGATATAATAATGGACAATGATGTTAATGCGGCTAGCATAGGGTTTGGAATTCATTATCCAAATGCTAACAATTTAGCGTTAATGTATCAGCCTAAGATTAAATATGTTGGATGTGGTATTTTAATTAATCATCGATTATGCAGCGGATATTCTAACTTTGCGGGTGAACTATCATATTTGCCGTTTATGAGCCATCATGAGCAAGATGAAATGTTGTTTAAAGCTCCAAATGATTTACTATTAAAACAATTAGCAACGATTTGTTGTGTTATCAATCCGGAAATTATTGGTGTTTGCAGTGATGTATTTAAAGAGTTTGATTCGAGTCAATTAATTAATTATTTACCCGCAGAACATTGGCCTAAAATTATTGATATCGATAATTTAGATCAATTAATTAAAGATGGATTGTATAGTTTAGGAATTGAAGTATTAAAAAATAAAATGCGAAAGAGAGATAGATAAATGGAAAAGTATATTGATTTACACATGCATTCAAAATATAGTGATGATGGTGAATTTACTCCGACTCAATTAGTTGAACAATGCCACAAAGCAGGAATTAAGGTTATGGCAATTGCTGATCATAATAGTGTTAAAGCGATTGATGAAGCGAAAGAAGCAGCAGCTAAATTAAATATTAAATATATTCCTAGTGTCGAAATTGACTGTACTTATAAGGGAATCAACCTACATGTTTTAGGTTATGGGGTTGATTATCATCATGCGGATTTCGTGACGTTAGAAGAAAATGTATTGAACCAAGAACTAGCATGTTCAAAAGAAAAGGTAAAATTAACAAATATGTTAGGTTTTGATGTTGATCAAGCAGCGTTAGATGCTTTAAGTGATAATGGTGTTTATACGGGGGAAATGTTTGGTGAAGTATTATTAAATGATCAACGTTATAATGAAAATTCTTTATTAAAACCATATCGTAGCGGGGGAGAACGTAGCGATAATCCATATGTTAATTTTTATTGGGATTTCTATGCTCAAGGGAAACCATGTTATACAGAAATAGTTTATCCGACTTTAAAAGAAACGATTGATTTAATCAAGAGGCATGGAGGAACAGTTGTTTTAGCTCATCCTGGGAATAATTTAAAAGGTAAATTTGAGATTTTTGATGAGATGGTGGAATTAGGTGTAGAAGGGGTTGAAGCTTTTAGTAATTATCATAGTCCTGAAACAGTTGAATATTTCTATCAAGCAGGAAAAAAACATCAGATTTTGATTACATGTGGTAGTGATTATCATGGTAAAACTAAGCCGGCAATTGAGCTTGGTGAATGTCGCTGTACGATCGATGAACATGATATTGAAAATCAATTAAAAGAATATAAATTAATCTAATTATAAGAGCGTAATGGAGCGCTCTTTTTTATCAAAAATAAATTATAATTGTTCTTTAATTGATACAATCACTGTGCTATAATCGGGGCGTATAAAAGGGGATCAGTAACATGGATATAAAAAAGAAGAAATGCTTGATTAGCTTTGGTGCTGTGTTTTTATCATCGTTAATCATGGCTTTTGCAACAAAAAATTTAGTTCGGCCAGCCGGGATTTTATCAGGCGGATTTATGGGAATCGCAATAATGATCGATATGATTGCTGAACTAATCGGGCACAATATACCTACTTCAATTGGCTTATTGTTTTTAAATATCCCAGTAGCTTTATTTTGTGCAAAAAAAATATCACCACGATTTGTTTTCTTTTCGCTTTTGCAGGTTGGTCTGACATCGTTGTTTTTACCATTGATGCCACAAGTTCCATTATTTGATGACAAGATATTAAATGTTATTTTTGGTGGATTTATGTTTGGCGGAAGTATTGTAATTGCTTTGAAAGGTAATGCTTCAAGTGGTGGAACCGATTTTATAGCATTGTATGTTTCCAATAAGAGCGGAAAGGAAATCTGGAATCAAGTGTTCATTTTTAATACAATAATGTTGTGTGTATTTGGATATATTTTTGGTTTTGAGGCAGCAGGATATTCAATTTTATTCCAATTTATGTCAACAAAAACAGTTTCTAATTTTCATACCCGTTATAAACGTGTAATGATGCAGATTTTCACAAAAAACAAAGATGATGTTATGGCAATATATTGCAAAAATTTTCATCATGGGATTACAGCTTTAGATGGAATGGGTGGATATTCTAAGACGCCGGTTTCTATGTTAACGGCAATTGTTTCAAGTTATGAGGTTGATGATGTTGTTACTGCTTTAAAAGAAGTTGACCCCAAGATAATTATTAATGTAAGTAAGTCAGAAAAATATGTTGGTCGTTTTTACAATGCACCATTATAAAAATAATCCCGTTAGTTTAACTGGCGGGATTATTTGGTATTAGTATTTTGACAATAAAGTAACCTTCATCTTCTTCGAATTTAATTAAACCTTGGTAATGGTTGACTAATAGTCGTACGTTATTAATACCAATTCCATGATGCTCAGAGTCAACTTTAGTTGTATTTAAATCTGGATTAGCAGCTAGAACACTATCTTTGATACTGTTTTTAATACTAATAAAATAATACTCTGGTTTTGTCCCGATAGAAACCCAAAGTTGTTTATTGAAATTTGAATCGCAATTTTCAATTGCGTTGTCAATTAAGTTTCCCACAATAATAAAGAAATGGGCATCTTCCAGTGGACCAATGGTATTATGACAACTAGTTATAAGGTGAATCTCTTTATCCTTTATTTGATTAACTTTTTGTAATAATAAATAATCTAATAATTCATTTCCAGAAGATTGAACAAAGTTATTGCTATTTAAATTATGATTATATTCATTGATGATTTTAAAAGCTTAATTATAATTTTTATTAGTTAGTTGATATTTTATGGCATTAAAGACATGGATAATATCATGTTTCCAATTTCTTAGTTGTTGATAATTATTTTCATTGATACTTTGAATAGTTTCTAAGTTTTCAATTTTCATACTTTTTCGTTGTAATTCGAGAATACGATATTGTTCGCGCTGGGCCTCAAAGAATACAAAACAAAGACAGATTGTTAGGGCATCAATAAGCAATAATAGCAATGTTAGAGTGGAATTAAGATTATCCCCATAAAATATGTAATCAACAGTAACGCTGTAAATAAAGTTTAATAAAACAATTGAAATTGTAATATATTTAAGTACTTGACTTTCTAAAAAATAATACTTTTTAATATGACTGGCTGTTGCAAGTACGAGAACAAGTAAGATTGGTTTTGAAATCATAGCCATTAAATGATAACCGTCAACTGAATCGATTGGAAATTTGGCTAGTAAAGTAGAGAAACAAATTGATAAAGTAGTTGCTACATTAACAAGAGTATTAATGAACAAAGCGATAAAGATATTTTGTAAATAATTCGCTTTATTTAGAAAGTGTGAATAGGAAAAGAGAATTAGAATTGAAAGAACAATCATTATTATTTCGGGTGATGATGTAAAATTACATGCTGTTATGACTCCCGAATAAAAGAGAGAGGCAATCAAATAGGTGGAAAATTTCCTGTTAAATAATTTGTATACAAATAATGTGCAAATAAAAGCTTCAGTAATATTTATAATTAAATCAAAATAGCTCATAGTAACCCCCAAATATAGCTTTGATAGTGTTTTTCGAAATGTTTATTATATCCTAAGGATATGATTAGTTCGATATTATTTTTTAAACAAATTTTATTCTTTTTAATATCTTTTATATGTAACATATTTATTATAGTAGAACGATTAATGCGTACTAATCCATTAGAAAGGTGGGATTTTTCAATGTTTCCTATAGTGTCACGAATACAAATAGATTTTTTGTTTTCATATAAAAAGATATAACATAAGTGATCTTCTACAATGATGTAATAAATATCTTTGATGCGAATATTTTTCTTCCGATCGTAAATATAACCAGTAATAAATTTATCATTCTTTTTCAATGATTTAAATAACTGATTACAGACATTGATTATTTCTATTTTAATATTTTGTTTATTAATAAACTGAAATGGATGAATATTGTATGCGTTTGCGCGATAATCATTATTATTAGTAACAACTATAATTTTTGTTTCATAATAATTATTAAGACGTTCGGCAAATGAAAAACCATCTTCTTTAGGCATTTCGATATCTAAGAAGATAGCGTCATAAAAAATACTCAAATCAAAATTCAATGAATTATTATAAACATCAAGTTTATATTCAATATTATGAAGCTGACATTCCTTTTCTAATGTCGATAGGATTAATTTTTGGTCAAAATGATTATCATCAATAATTGCAAACTTATACATAGTTATTTCTCCTTTAGTGACTATTATATACGAAACTTGACGATTCGCGAAATAAAATAGTACTTTACGACATATATATTGTATTAATTTGGTGTTATGATATTGTGATGAAAGGAGATGTGGTTATGATTGATAGTTTATCAAATAAGTTAGTGAATTATTTAGACAAAGGTAATTATTTAGATGAGGATAAAGAAATATACCTTCATGGAGCTAAGCTGATTATTTCTGAAGTGATTGGGACGTTGCTGCTTTTATTTTTGGGTTTAATGACTAATCATTTTATTGAAGCAGTTGTTTATGAAATTGTTTTATCAAGCACAAGATCAATTTTAGGCGGGTATCATTGTAAAAGTTATGCCGCTTGTATTTGTACATATGCTGGTTTTTTCTTGGCGGGTGTTATATTTTTAAATTATTATCATTTTACATTAATGACAATATTAATAGTGTGTTTGATTGGTTCAATTAATATTTTAGCTTTAGGTCCAGTAGATAACGTGAATAAAGTTGCGAGTAAAAAGAAGAAAGATGTATTCATACGTTATTCAAAAATAGTCTTAATAATTTATCTAACAATAATAGCGGCATTATTCCATATTCATAATGGATATTTAGACATAATGGTTTATATATTTATTGTGATTAATCTACTAATGTTGGGAGGGAAGATTGATTATGAAAAATCTAAAAAGTAAAGTATTAAAAGTTTTAAGTTCAGGTTTATTTTTAGTTGCTGTTCAAGCGGTAAGTGTATATTCACAAAGACATATTTATCAAGAACAAGAACCTGAGGCATTAAAGAAATACGACAGATATTAATAAGAAAAGGATTGAGATAAATTGCGTATCTCAATCCTTTTTTGTATGCCGGGCATGGCATATATCTAGGTGGTGAAAGTCCACTATGGGGGTGCCAACCACTAGCCAATATCAAGGGTGTCTATCGTGAGGTGGAATCTGAAAGAAGATGGAGGCAAAATCTTGGTCCGAGGAACATGAATCACATCAGGCATATAATGGGGACGAGTGTGCAAAGCAACATGAAGTCATAAGAGGTTGTGGAATGAAACTATTATATGTAAATGTGGCAGATATATGGAAGGAAAGAGATATGACATTATCCTGGGAGGTCTCATGATGGAGAAATCCTAGTAATAATGAATCATGGGAAGTCAGCAGAGGTCGTAGTAGCAAAGAAGTGGCTGTAATGGTCATGGAGCGAAGGCCCGAAAGAAGAATACAGGGGAAGTGAGTATAATGGATAGCGAAAGAAATGGAGGTAACGGAAATATGAAAACTGATAATGCATTGCTTGAACAGATGCTTAGTGATACTAATCTAGGACTAGCATTTACACAAGTAAAACGAAACAAAAGTGCAAGTGGAGCAGATGGGAGTAGATGAACTTAAAGGTTATCTAGAAGAAATTAAGGACAGTATACGTAACAAGACATATAAGCCAGAACTTGTACGAAGAGTAGAAATACCTAAACCTGATGGCGGAGTACAAAATTTAGGAGTACCAACAGTACTTGATAGATTTGTTCAACAAGCCATAGCCCAAGTATTAATACCTATCTACGAATCAATATTTAGTGACAATAGTTTTGGCTTTAGACCAAATAGGTGTTGCGAAATGGCAATTATCAAAGCGTTAGAATATATGAATTAAGGCTTTCAGTAGGTAGTAGATATAGACTTGGAAAAGTTCTTTGATACAGTTAATCACGATAAACTCATCTCACTTGTCATGAAGGGTGTAAAAAGTGAGGAGATAGTATCTCTAATTAGAAAATTCCTAGTGAGTGGAATTATGATTGATAATGAATATAGAGAGTCAGTCGTAGGAACACCACAAGGGGGAAATCTAAGTCCCCTACTCAGTAACATAGTTCTCAATGAACTAGATAAAGAAATGGAAGCACGAGGGCTAAGATTCACACGTTATGCAGACGATTGTATTATATTAGTGGGTAGCAGTAAAGCCGCCGATAGAGTAATGGAAAACATTAGTAAATTCATAGAAAAGAAACGTAGATTTAAGGTAAACATGACTAAAAGCAAAATTTTGAAACCTAATGATATTAAATATTTAGGATTTGGTTTCTACTATGACTCTTTTTCATCTATGTGGAAAGCAAAACCACATGAGAAAACTGCAAACAAAATTGAAGAAACTAACAAATAGAAGTTGGTCAGTATCTTGGGAATATAGAATACTTAAGATAAGACAACTGATAGTTGGATGGATTAATTACTATCGGATAGAAAATTTTATGGGTGTATGTAGAAAACTAGATAAACAAATAAAATTTCGAATAAGAATGTGCCTTTGGAAGAAGTGGAAGACGAACAAAAGCAGGGAAAAGCAACTAATAAAATTAGGAGTATTACCATGGCAAGCAAAGACTTAGGCAAACTGTCGTGAGTCATATGCAAGATGTGCAAGCACATTTCTACAAACAAAAATAACAAACAATTTACTATATAAAAAAGGGCTACCATCAATGGTAGTCCAGTATCAGTTAAAACATATTTCAATATAGATTTAAACCGTCGTACGGCACGTACGGTGGTGTGAGAGGTCGAAAATAAATATAAAATTATTTATTTTCTCCTACTCGATTATTTTATTAAATTGTTTTCTAATAAAAAGTTATAAGCAACATCTTTTGTTTTTTGTTTTTCTTCATCTACTTTATAATTTAGGTCTACCATTACTTCTTCGTTTAGATAATTTTGTAATTGATTAACTAATTCAATGATTTCTGGACATTCATCTTTGATTCTTTGATTAATGATCGGAATAGCATTGTATGGTAAGAAGAAGTTTTTGTCATCAGTTAACACCTTTAAGTCAAATTTCTTTAATAGTCCATCAGTAGAAAAAGCATCAACTAGATCACATTCATTATTAACTAATGCTGTATATCGAGGTGAACCGTCAATTGGGATAACTTCTTTAAACTGAAGTGGATATGTTTCTTGTAAACCGACTAAGCAGTCTTTTCTTTCAACAAATGTTAATGTTGGTGAAAAGATTAATTGATTAGAAACTTTACATAGATCACTAATTGTTTCGATGTTATATTTATCAGCAGTTTGCTTGCTCATTGCTAAGGTATAAGTGTTGTTAAATCCTAGTGGTTCTAAAACGGTAAAATTATATTGTTTTTTCATTTCGTCTTTGACTGTGTTGTAGACAGCTTCTACGTCACTGTTAGGCTCAAGGCCGAGAACACTACCGTAAATAGTTCCTGTATAATCGACATACATATCGACATCACCAGTTTTCATCGCATCTAAGACGATTGACGAAGAGCCAAGTGATAATGACTGGTTTACTTCTACATCGGTATTTTTTTCAATCAAATACTTTAACATATAGTTCAATATTTCTTGTTCAGAAAAGTCCATACTACCAATATTGATTGTGATTTTATCGCTAGTTTTGCCTAAATTAGTATAAACAAAACTTCCAGCTAGACAGATACAAGTAGCGATAATAACGATCTTATCAATAAGTTTTTTTCCTTTGCTTTGTGGACTGGCTAGTTGATTGCATTTAGGGGTAACTAAGACTTCTAAAATTGAAAAAATATAATCAATCAATAATGCTAAGATACAGGCAGGAATAGCTCCGGCTAGAATCTGTGCATTATTTACTGTTCGGATTCCCGCATAGACTAAATACCCTAATCCTCCGGCACCAATAAAAGCTGCTAGAGTCATTAACCCGACTGAACTGACTGCTGAGATTCTAACTCCGGCCATGATAACAGGTGCTGCTAAAGGAATTTGAACTTTATAAAGAACTTGCATTGGTGTTAATCCGATTCCTTTAGCTGCTTCAAGGGTATCGCTATTAATGCTATCCAATCCAGCTACGGTATTTTTTATAATTGGTAATAACGAATACAAGATAACCATTACAATCGCTGGTTTTGTTCCTATTCCTAATAAAGGAATCATGAATCCTAACAAGGCCATTGATGGAATTGCTTGAATAATATTTGCAATTGCCATGACTGGTTTTTTTGATGGTTTAAAATAAGTAATAATGATTCCTAGTGGAACTCCAATTAAAATTGAAATAATAATAGCAAGAATCGTTAGTTGAATATGATCGATAAAGAGTCCGAAGATAGTTGAAAAGTTTTGACTAAAGTAATTAATAAATTCATTCATTTTAATCATCCTCACTTTCATCATATTTCTTTGATAAAGTGGTTACTAATGTACTCTTAGTAATTAATCCAACTAATTTGTTTTTATCATCAACTACTGGCAAAGTGTAAATATTACTGCTGTTAGCTAGATTGATGACATCAACGATAGATTCATCGGGTTTAACTGATAAACATTCGGTATGCATTACCTCATCGACCTTTTTATCACGATTCTTTTCTCTAGCTGCTTGATTAGCATCAAGAATTCCTAAAAAGTTTTGATGATTATCAACGATCATCAAACTATCAACTTTATAATTATACATAATGTTTACAGCTTTGATACATTTTAAATTGACATTACAAGTAATTGGCTTATCAATCATGATATCAGCTACCTTGATTAATTCTGGCGAATCCCATATTCGTTTTTTTCCAACGAAGTTATGAACAAAATCATTAGCAGGATGCTTTAAAATTTGTTCAGGCGTATCAAATTGTTGGACACGGCCATCAGACATAATACAAATTCGATCAGCCATCTTGATTGCTTCAGCCATATCATGAGTTACAAAAATAATGGTTTTATGTAGCTTGTTTTGTAACGTTAGCAACTCATCTTGGAGTTGTTCTCTGGTGATTGGATCAAGAGCACTAAATGGCTCATCCATTAAGATGATCTCTGGATCACTGGCGAACGCTCGGGCAACTCCGACCCTTTGCTGTTGACCGCCACTCATTTGAGTAGGGTATAAGTTCATATACCCTTCTGGATCGAGTCCTACCATATCCAATAGTTCAACAACCTTGGTGGCAAGGCTGGGATCCTTCTTGTTTTTTAATTTTGGTATTAATTCGATGTTTTCTTTGACAGTCATATGGGGAAATAATCCTGTCTGTTGAATTACATAACCAATATTTCGTCTTAAATCAATTTCGTCTTCTTTGCTGATGTCTTTACCGTCAACATAGATAGCCCCACGAGTAGGCTTGATCAAGCGGTTGATCATTTTTAAAGCGGTAGTTTTACCACAGCCACTAGGACCGATGATACAAACGAATTCTCCCTTATCAATTGAAAACGAAACGTCTTCTAGTACATGTTTGTCCTTAAAAGACTTATAGATGTTTTTAAATTCAATCATTTAATCATTCCCTTCTTAAGTACCTATTATATCACAGAAAATGTGTACTTTATGTGAATATGGTAATTTACTTCTATTGTTGTGATAATAAATTAGCATGATTTCATCAATAAAATTGTTTATTGATGGGGTGTTCAACAGCATAAAAACCGCCGTTGAAGCTGTATGCGTGATAACCACAGCGCGTTAATTTTTGAGCTAGATCAAGGGATCTTTTGCCGCTGTAACAGATTAAATAAATAGGTTTATCTTTGGGGAATTGTGGTGGAGTGGCGATAAAAGTATCGTAAGGGATATTGATGAACTTGCGCAAATGAATTTTATTAAATTGTAAAGGATCTCTTAAATCGATAAATGTATAATCATGTTTTAGTAATTCGGGTAATTTGTCGACACTGATTAATTGGCTGTTTTCCATATATTTCACCTCATTATATTGTATGAAATTAATTGAAAACAATGAATAACAGTGATATAATTCAGCCATGGAGGAATATTAAAGATGGATAAAAAAACAATCAAAGATATCGAAGTCGCTGGAAAAGTAGTTTTATGCCGTGTTGACTTCAACGTACCAAGAAACAAAGAAACTGGAGAAATTACAAATGATAATCGTGTGGTAGCTGCTTTACCTACAATCAATTATCTATTAGAACAAGCTCCAAAATGTGTAGTTTTATTCTCACACTTAGGAAAAGTAAAAACAGAAGAAGACAAAGCTAAAAATGATTTAGCTGTTGTAGCTCCTTGTTTAGAAAAACATTTAGGAAAACCTGTTACTTTTGTTAATGCAACAAGAGGACCGGTATTAGAAGATGCAATCAAAAATGCTGCTGATGGAGCAGTAATCTTAGTACAAAATACTCGTTATGAAGCTGGTGAATCTAAAAATGATCCTGAATTAGGTAAATATTGGGCTTCTTTAGGTGATGTATTTGTTGAAGATGCATTTGGTTCTGTACATAGAGCACATGCTTCAACTGCTGGTATCCCTGCTCACTTACCAAGTGCAGCTGGATTCTTAGTTGAAAAAGAAATCGCTTATATTGGAAAAGCTGTAAATGATCCTGAAAGACCAATGGTCGCAATTTTAGGTGGAGCTAAAGTTTCTGATAAAATCTTAGTTATCGAAAACTTATTAAAAGTTGCTGATAAAGTTATCGTTGGTGGAGGTATGTGCTATACTTTCGCTAAAGCTATGGGTCATAACATTGGTAACTCTTTAGTTGAAGATGACAGAATTGAAATCGCTAAAGAATTAATTGCTAAAGCCGGAGATAAATTAATCTTACCAATCGATTCAATTTGTTCTGATAAATTTGCTGTAGATGGTGATATCAAAGAATGTGGTGAAGATGTACCTGATGGATACATGGGATTAGACATCGGACCTAAATCTGTTGAATTATTCAAGGAAGCATTACAAGGTGCTAAAACTGTAGTATGGAATGGCCCAATGGGTGTGTTCGAAATGGAACCATTTGCTAAAGGAACAATTGCTGTATGCGAAGCTTTAGCTAACTTAGATGGTGCTAATACTATTATCGGTGGTGGAGACAGTGCTGCTGCTGTTATGCAATTAGGATATGCTGATAAAGTTTCTCACATTTCAACTGGTGGTGGAGCTTCATTAGAATATATGGAAGGTAAAGTTCTTCCTGGTATTGCTGCAATCGATGATAAATAATAAGGGGAAATTATAATGAGAAAACCAATTATCGTAGGAAACTGGAAAATGAATAAAACAATCGCTGAAACAAAAGCGTTTGTTGAAGCTGTAGATGCTAAAGTATCAGACAGTGCTGATTGGGGTATTGCTACGCCATACTTAGCTTTACAAGCTGCAAAAGAAGGAACTAAAAAATTATTAGTTGCTGCTGAAAACTGTCATTTCAAAGATAGCGGAGCTTATACTGGTGAAGTTAGTGTTGAAATGTTAAAAGAAATTGGAGTTGAATGGGTAATCCTAGGACATTCTGAAAGAAGACAATATTTTGGTGAAACTGATGAAACAGTTAATGCTAAAATGTTACAAGTATTAAAAAATGATATGACTCCAATCGTTTGTGTTGGTGAAACATTAGAAGAGTACGAAGCTGGAACTACTAAAGATGTTGTTAAAACTCAAACAGTTGCTGCCTTCAAAGATGTTTGCCCTAAATGCGCAGGACGTACTGTGATTGCTTATGAACCAGTATGGGCAATTGGAACTGGAAAAACTGCTACTAATGAAATTGCACAAGATGTTTGTGGATATATTCGTAGTGTTGTTGCTGAACTTTACGGTCAAGAAGTTGCTGATCAAGTTAGAATTCAATATGGTGGATCAGTTAAACCAGAAGGATTAAAAACTTTATTAGAACAACCAGATATCGATGGTGCTTTAGTAGGTGGAGCTTCTTTACAAGCTGATTCTTACATTGCAATGATTGAAAACTTAGGATAATAATTGAGAGACTTCATAAAGAAGTCTCTTTTAATATGTATATTTTTATTTAAATAGGGTATAATAAAGAAGGAGTTTTATTAATTAAATTAATAAAGCATATTAGTAACTATTATTGTTAAACTATGCTATAGTGTAGTTGCAAGGGATAGATAAATTAAAAAGGAGGTTTGAAGATGAAATTATTAAAATGTCCAATTTGTGGAAATGTTGTGGAAATGGTTGAGGATCATGGAGTACCATTAATGTGCTGTGGTAAGAAAATGGAAGAGGTTGAAGCAGGTGCGGTTGATGCGGCACTTGAAAAACATGTTCCAGTTTTAAAAGTAGAAGGTGATTGCTTAACTGCTGTTGTAGGGGATGTTTTACATCCAATGACACCAGAACATTTAATTAGTAATATTTGGATTGAATTTGCTGATGGTAGCAATAAGAAGGTCACACTAACTTCTGATGACGAACCAATTGCTAAGTTTAATATTGCTGGTAAAAGTGGTAAAGCTACAGTCTATGAATATTGCAATCTTCATGGATTATGGAAAACAGAAATCGAACTATAGAAACCTCCATTGTGGGGTTTTTATTTTTGTCCGTATATAATAAAAAGAAAGAGTGTTCTGCTGATATTATCTTTACTGTTAGTCTGGGGGTTCCAGTTTTAGGAGTAGTATCAAGTGAATCACTCTTTTTAGTTTAAAATTACGACTAAGGTCGAAGACCACTACCACCTTGAATCGTCATAGTTTCTCCGGTAATGTAGTGACCGGCTTCGCTAGCAAAAAAGACTGCTGCACTTCCAATGTCATTTTCAGGATCAGCAAAGCGTTGCATTGGAATACCTTGAATAGTTTTTTCATATAAGTCAGGGTACTCTTCCTTCCATTTAGTAAGACCTTCAGTCATTGCTAAGGGGCAAATTACATTTACATTAATGTTATCAGGACCCCATTCAGCTGCTGCAACACGGCTTAACCCTCGAATCCCTTCTTTGGCAGCGGCATAAGAAGATTGTCCGAGTTTGCCAAATAGTCCAGCCCCTGAGGCAAAGTTGATAACACTACCATGACTTTCTTTTAAATATGGGTAAGCAGCTCGCATATAAAAGAAGGTTGCGTATAGACCGGAATTAATTGCTAAATCAAAGTCTTCTTTAGTATGGTCTTTTAACATAACGCCAGATTTAGATGCCTGTGCGTTATTTACAACGATATTAATTTTTCCATAATATTTGATGGTTTTGTTAATGACATTATTAACATCATCTTCATTAGCTCCATCAGCAGGAATGCATAGTACATTGATTTGGTATTGAGATTCTAATTTCTCTTTAGCATTGTGTAAAGTATTTCTGTTTCTCCCGGTAATAACTAGGTTAGCCCCGGCTTTAGCAAAGGCTTTTGCTAACCCAAAACCAATACCACGACCGCCACCAGTAATAATAGCGACTTTATTTTGTAATGTTTTCATATTATCTCTCCTTTGGTTAGTTATAGCTAACTTATTTGATATATTAGACGTATTTATTAATGTTGTCCAATAATATGCAATAATAATATTCCCGAAAACATTTATTTTATTAGATGAATAAGATAAATGTTTTAGTATAAATCTTATAGTAAAGGAAATAAAGCAGGTTTTATTATTAGCTGATCTAAGATATTTGACCATAAATAAAAATAATTTAGAGAAAAAAATAAAAAAGTATTGCATTTATCGAATAATAATGTATAATCCTTAGTTGACGCAATATGTGTTACTATGCGTGGAAGGACAATGTCCATTTGACCACAGCACGGACAAATTTTATATAGGAGGTATGTCACGTGAGTAAAAAAGTCGCAAGAGTCATGAAGATTCAATTCCCAGCTGGAGGAGCTAAACCAGGTCCAGCATTAGCAGGAGCAGGAATTCAAATGCCTAAATTCTGTACAGCTTTCAATGATCAAACAAGAGATCGTATGGGTGAAACTGTACCAGTAGTTTTGACTATTTATGAAGATAAAGATTTTAGTTTTGTACTAAAAACTGCACCAGCAGCGGAAATGATTAAAAAGGCTTGTGGAATCAAAAAAGGTTCAAGCAATGCCGGAACTACTGAAGTTGCTACATTATCAGCTGAAAAATTAAAAGAAATCGCTGAATACAAAATGCCAGACTTAAACGCTATCGATTTAGAATCAGCAATGAAAATCATCGCTGGTACTGCTCGTAACATGGGTGTTAAAGTAGAAGCATAATTAAAGATTAAATATTAATCGTCATTTGTGGAAGGATAATCCGTTTGACCACTAAGGAGGAAAAATAATGGCAAAGAAAAGTAAAAGATATCAAGAAGCTGCTAAATTAATTGAAAAAGGTAAAGCTTATTCAATCGAAGAAGCAGTTGCATTAGTAAAAGAAACTAGTAAAGTTAAATTTGATGCCGCAGTTGATGTTGCATTTAGATTAGGAGTAGATCCTCGTCAAGCTGATCAACAATTACGTGGGGCATTAGTATTACCAAACGGTACTGGTAAGTCTAAAAAAGTTTTAGTTGTTACTGAAGGACCTAAAGCTCAAGAAGCTAAAGATGCTGGAGCTGATGTTGTTGGTGGTAAAGAAATTTTAGAAGACATCAAAAAAGGATGGTTAGATTTTGAAGTAATGATCGCTACTCCTGATATGATGGCTGAATTAGGTAAGTTAGGTCGTATTCTTGGACCTAAAGGATTAATGCCTAACCCTAAAACAGGAACAGTAACTATGGATGTTGCTAAAGCTGTTAAAGAAACAAAAGCTGGTAAGGTAACTTACCGTACAGATAAAGAAGGAAATGTTCAAATGACAATTGGACGTGTTTCATTTGATAATGATAAATTAGTAGAAAACTTTACAGCAATCTATGATTTATTAGTAAAAATCAAACCTTCTACTTCAAAAGGTGTTTATATGAAAAACATCGTTGTCTCATCAACTATGGGACCTAGCATTAAAATCGCAGCCGCTAAATAGTAGCTGCTAAACAAGGCGCAATCAATATACCCAAGACAGTAACTGGGAAACCTTAATTTGTTACCGAGGTGTTAAAGAGATATATATTATATATTGACTTTGACTCTCGTTTAAACGAGAGTTTTAGTTTGAGTATATTGTTGCATATATAAAAATTTACAGGAGGTGTGACAATGTCAGCAGAAGCAATTAAAGCAAAAAGCGCATTAGTCGAAGAAATCGCTGCTAAATTGAAAGGAGCTCAATCTGCAGTTGTAGTTGAATATCGTGGTTTATCTGTCGCAGAAATGACAGAATTACGTAACAACTTACGTGCAGAAGATGTTGAATTAAAAGTTTATAAAAACTCATTAGTTCAAAGAGCTACTGTAGCAACAGAATATGAAGGACTTAATGCAGAATTAACAGGACCAAACGCAATTGCACTTGGTAATAGCGATGCTGTAGCACCAGCAAGAGTAATCGCAAAATTCGCGAAAGATCATGAAGCTTTAGTAATTAAAGCGGCAGTGGTTGAAGGTAAATTATTAACAGTGGATGAAGTTAAAGAAATTTCTAAATTACCTAACCGCGAAGGTATGTACTCTATGTTACTTGGAATGTTACAAGCACCAGTTAGCAAGTTTGCACGCGTAGTAAAAGCTGTTGCAGAAGCTAAACCAGAAGATGGTAGCGCAGCAGAAGAAGCAGCACCAGTTGAGGAAGCTGCACCAGAAACACCAGTTGTTGAAGAAACAGCTGAAGAAACAAAAGAAGAAACAGCTGAATAATCAGCTATATAAATTGGAGGAAAATAAACATGGCAAAATTAACACATGAAGATATCTTAGCTTACTTAGAAGAAGCTACAATCTTAGAATTAAATGATTTAGTAAAAGCAATTGAAGAAAAATTTGACGTAACTGCTGCTGCACCTGTAGCTGTAGCTGCTGCTGGAGCTGAAGAAGCTGCTGGAGAACCTGCTAACGTAACTGTTACATTGACAGAAGCTGGTGGAACTAAAGTTGCTGTAATCAAAGCTGTAAGAGAAATCACTGGATTAGGATTAGTTGATGCTAAAGGTTTAGTTGACAAAGCACCATCTGTAATCAAAGAAAACATTCCTGCTGCAGAAGGAGCAGAAATTAAAGAAAAATTAGAAGCTGCTGGAGCTTCTGTAGAAGTTAAATAATTTATATTTGACTAAATAAAGAGCCCTTCGGGGCTCTTTTATCTTGGAGGACATATGAAACATTACTATACAAATAATGAAGATTTAATTAGTGAACCAGAACAATTTATTTTTACTTATCGTGGTAAAGAACTAATATTTACTAGTGATCATGGAGTTTTTTCTAAAAAAATGATTGATTTTGGATCACGAGTTTTATTAGATGCAATTGAATTAGATGAGGGTAAATCTACTTTATTGGATGTGGGGTGCGGTTACGGCACTTTTGGGGTTGCTCTTAAAAGTGCTTACCCGGCTTTGGAAATCGATATGATTGATGTGAATGAACGGGCCTTGTTATTAGCAAAACAGAATCTAGCTGCTAATAATTTAGAAGCTAATGTTTATTTAAGTAGTGTTTATGAAAATGTTACTAATAAATATGATGTAATTGTTACAAATCCTCCGATTCGGGCTGGAAAAGAAACTGTTACAAAAATTTTAGTTGAAGCTAAAGAACATTTAAATCTTCATGGAGAAATTTGGGTTGTGATTCAAAAGAAACAAGGGGCGCCATCAGCTAAGAAGAATCTAGAAAGTGTTTTTGGTAATGCAAATGTCGTAAAAAAGGATAAAGGATATTATATTTTAAAAGCTATTAACAAGTAAATTTACTTGTCAATAGTTTTTTTGATATTTTTTTATTTTTTTGTTGACTTTAAAATATCCTTGTGATAGAGTATTAAAATGCCTATTAATGTTTAAAATCAAGCGCTTTTGCGCGCTCTAAAACATGTTGATAGAGAAATATAAAGGGGTGGAGTTAATACGTGGAAAACAAAATAACTGAAGCAAAAAGCAAGATTACTCGTCGTAATTATTCAAGAATTAGTGGATCTTTAGAACTTCCAAATTTAGTAGAAATTCAAACAAATTCATATAAATGGTTTAAAGAAGTAGGTATTAAGGAAGTATTTGAAGATATCTACCCAATTACTAACTTTAACGAAACATTGTCGTTAGAATTCGTAGATTGTACATTTGATGAAGCAAAATATTCAGTCGAAGAGAGCAAAGACCGTGATGCTAACTATGCTGCACCAATTAGAGCATCTTTACGTTTAGTTAATTCTGGTACTGGTGAAATTAAAGAACAAGAAGTATTTATGGGAGATTTCCCATTGATGACTGACTCAGGAACTTTCATCATTAACGGTGCTGAACGTGTTATCGTATCACAATTAGTTCGGTCTCCAGGGGCATATTTTGCTGATGCCTTAGATAAAAGTGGTAAAACAGTATTTAATGGGAGTATTATCCCTTCAAGAGGTACTTGGCTAGAATTTGAAACAGATGCTAAGGATGTTTTAAACGTGCGTATCGATCGTAATAGAAAGATGCCGGGAACTGTATTATTAAGAGCTTTAGGTCTTTCAAGTAACGATGAAATCATCGATGTTTTTGGTGAACACGAGTATATCATCAACACTTTAGCTAAAGATAATACAACTAATACTGAAGAAGCTTTAATTGAAATTTATAATAAATTAAGACCAGGTGAACCAGCAACATTAGAAGGTGCTAACAACTTATTATATACGCGTTTCTTTGATTGTAAACGTTATGATCTAGCTAAAGCTGGACGCTTTAAGTTCAGAAAAAAATTGAGCCTTTTAGATCGTATTGCGGGACGTATTTTAGCAGAAGATTTAGTTGATGTTGACGGAAATGTAGTATACCCAGAGGGTACTGTAGTTACTCAAGAAGTTAGTGATACAATTAAACCAATTTTTGAAGCTGGAGCTCATACACGTGAACTTGATACCAACCCTAGATTAGAATCAAACGGTGTGATCCAAGTATTAGATGTTTATGTAGATGATACTAAAACTAAAAAGATGCGAGTTATTGGTACTGATTTATCTTTAGATAGTAAGTTTGTTACTATTTCTGATATGATGGCTGCTTATTCATATATGTTTAACTTAGTAGATATCTATGATGCGTTAGATTTAACAGCTGAAGATCGTGTTAACTTAATGGCTCGGATTGGATTATTAGATGATATTGACCATTTAGGTAATCGTCGTGTTCGTTCTGTTGGTGAATTAATTCAAAATCAATTTAGAATTGGTTTATCAAGAATGGAACGGGTTGTAAAAGAAAGAATGTCATTGTCTGAAGTTGATTCAATTACACCACAATCACTTACTAATATTCGTCCGTTAACTGCGGCAATTAAGGAATTTTTCTCTTCTTCACAATTGTCTCAATTTATGGATCAAATCAATCCCCTTGCCGAACTTACTAATAAACGTCGTTTATCAGCATTAGGGCCTGGTGGTCTAAGCCGTGATCGTGCTGGTTATGAAGTCCGTGACGTACATGCGTCTCACTACGGAAGAATTTGTCCAATTGAAACACCTGAAGGTCCAAACATCGGGTTGATTTCAACATTAGCTTCTTATGCTAAAATTAATCAATATGGGTTTATTGAAACGCCATATCGTAAAGTAAATAATTGTGTTATTGATGAACATGATGTTCGTTATTTAACTGCTGATGAAGAAAAAAATTATATTATTGCGCAAGCAAATGTTAGAACTGATAAAGATGGTACGATTCTAGATGCCCAAGTTATTGCTCGTCACTTAGGAGAAAATATCATGGCTAAGCGCGAAGAAGTAGATTATATCGATATTTCACCAAAACAAATTGTATCGGTTGCTACTTCTTGTATTCCGTTCCTTGAAAATGATGATGCTACTCGTGCTTTAATGGGTGCCAACATGCAACGTCAAGCTGTACCATTGTTAAATCCACATACGCCATTTGTTGGAACTGGGATGGAGCATCAGGCAGCTCGTGATTCAGGTGCGGCAGTAGTATCACGTGAAGATGGAATTGTAACATATGTTGATGCTAAAAAAGTAATTGTTGAAGATAATGAAGGGGTTGAACATCGCTACCGTTTATCTAAGTTTAAGATTTCAAACAACGGTACATGTATTAACCACAAACCAATCGTTAAGACTGGGGAAAAAGTATTGAAAGGTCAAGTTTTAGCTGATGGTCCGGCTATGGAACAAGGTGAACTTGCTTTAGGACAAAACGTATTAGTAGGATTCATGGAATGGAATGGATATAACTATGAAGATGCGGTTATTATGTCTGAAAGATTAGTGAAAGATGATGTTTATACATCTGTTCATATTGATGAGTATGCAATCGAATGTCGTGATACTAAATTAGGGCCTGAAGAAATTACTCGTGACATTCCTAACGTTGGGGATGAAGCTCGTAAAAACCTAAATAGTGACGGGATCATTATGATTGGTGCTGAAGTTAAAGAGGGTGACATTCTAGTTGGTAAAGTAACACCAAAAGGTCAAGCTGAGCTTTCGGCAGAAGAAAAATTATTACTTGCAATCTTTGGAGAAAAATCTCGTGAAGTTAAAGATAATTCATTAAGAGTTCCTCATGGTGGGGCTGGAATCGTTCATGACATTAAAGTATTTGAAAGAAAAAATGGTGATGAATTACAACCAGGTGTTAATAAAGTTGTTAAAGTTTATATTGTTCAAAAGAGAAAAATTTCTGAAGGGGATAAAATGGCAGGACGTCATGGTAATAAAGGGGTAATCTCTAAAATTTTACCAATTGAAGATATGCCACACTTAGAAGATGGAACACCATTGGATATTATGTTAAACCCATTAGGGGTACCTTCTCGTATGAATATCGGGCAAGTACTTGAATTACATTTAGGTTATGCTGCTCGTCAATTAGGTTTATATATTGCAACACCAGCCTTCGATGGTTTACATCCAAGTGATCTAGAAGATATCATGGCTGAAGCAGGAATGTCTAAAGATGGTAAACAACCTGTTATTTCTGGTCGTACTGGTGAATATTTTGATAATAATATCTCAGTTGGAATCATGTATATGATTAAATTAGCCCACATGGTTGATGATAAATTACATGCTCGTTCAGTTGGTCCATACTCACTAGTTACGCAACAACCATTAGGTGGTAAAGCACAAAATGGTGGACAAAGATTTGGGGAAATGGAAGTTTGGGCACTTGAAGCATATGGTGCTGCATATACATTACGTGAAATATTAACAGTAAAATCTGACGATGTTGTTGGTCGTGTTAAGACTTATGAAGCAATTGTTAAAGGACAACCATTACCAGAACCAGGATTACCTGAATCATTTAGAGTGTTAAAGAAAGAATTGCAAGCTCTTGCATTAGATATTCGTCTATTAGATGAAAATGATAATGAAGTAGATATGCGTAATATCGAAGAAGAGGAACATCGTTTCCCTCGTAGTATCGATAAAGATGAAGTGATTGAAACTCCTGAAACAGAAGATGAATTAGAAGAAGAAATTCTTGAGGATGATTTAGATGTTGAAGAAGAGGAAGATTTCGAAGATATCGACGAAGATTTTGATGAAGAATTAGAAGAAATCGAAGAAAGTGAATCATTATAGGAGGAATAAAGATGGCAAATACAAATAAATTCTCAGCAATTCAAATTGGCTTAGCTTCCCCTGAAAAGATTCGCGAATGGTCTTATGGTGAGGTTAAAAAACCTGAAACTATTAACTATCGTTCTCAAAAACCGGAAAAGGACGGATTATTTTGTGAAAAGATTTTTGGTCCTTCAAAGGACTGGGAATGTAGTTGCGGTAAATACAAAAAAGTACGTTATAAAGGTGTAGTATGTGATCGTTGTGGAGTTGAAGTAACTAAATCAGCTGTTCGTCGCGAAAGAATGGGACACATTGAATTAGCAACACCAATCGCTCATATTTGGTATTTGAAAGGAATTCCATCAAGAATGGGACTTATCTTAGATATGTCACCAAAACAATTAGAAGAAATTATTTACTTTGTTTCTTATGTTGTTATTGATAAAGGAAGTACACCATTAGAATACAAGCAAGTATTATCTGAAAGAGACTATCGTAAATGTTTTGAACAATTTGGTCATACTTTTGAAGCCCAAATTGGGGCTGAAGCAATTCAAACATTATTACAACAAGTTGATCTAGATGCTGAATTTGCAAAAGTAACTAAAGAACTTAAAGAAGCTCAAGGTCAAAAGAGAACAAAATTATTAAAACGATTAGAAGCAATTGAGGCTTTTAGAACTTCAACAAATGAACCAGAGTGGATGATTCTTGAAGCTTTACCGGTAATACCACCTGATTTGCGTCCAATGTTACAATTGGATGGGGGGCGTTTTGCTACTTCTGATTTAAACGATTTATATCGTCGTGTTATTACTCGTAATAATCGTTTAAAGAAATTATTAGAACTTGGAACACCTTCTATTATCGTGCAAAACGAAAAGAGAATGTTGCAAGAAGCTGTTGATGCTTTGATTGATAATGGTCGTCGTTCAAAACCGATTACTGGTGCTGGTGGACGTGCATTAAAGTCATTAAGCCATACTCTAAAAGGTAAACAAGGTCGTTTCCGTCAAAACTTACTTGGTAAACGTGTTGATTACTCAGGACGTTCTGTAATCGCAGTTGGTCCCGATTTAAAAATGTATCAATGCGGGATTCCACGTGAAATGGCATTGAATCTATTCAAACCATTCGTTATTAATGGTCTCGTTAGGGATCAATTAGCAACAAATATTAAAGCTGCTGAAAGATTAATTGATAAAATGGATGATCGGATCTGGCCAATTGTTGAAGAAGTTATTCAACAACATCCAGTGTTACTTAACCGTGCACCTACATTGCATAGATTAGGAATCCAGGCATTCGAACCAAAACTAGTTGAAGGGCGAGCAATTCGTCTACATCCACTGGTTACTCCAGCGTTCAATGCCGATTTCGATGGTGACCAAATGGCGGTCCATGTACCATTAGGTGAAGAAGCAATTCAAGAAGCTCGTCAATTAATGCTAGGTTCAAATAATATCTTAGGTCCAAAAGATGGAAAACCAATCGTTACACCATCTCAGGACATGGTATTAGGAAATTATTATTTAACACTTGAAGATGAAGGTGGCTTAGGAGAAGGAACTGTCTTTGCTGATCGTAATGAAGTTGATCATGCTTATTTTGCTAAAACAGTAGAATTACACACTCGTGTAGCAATCAAAGCGTCAGCATTAAAGAATGAAACTTTCACTAAAGCACAAAATGATTGTTATTTAATCACATCTGTTGGGAAAATTTTATTTAATGACATCTTTGATGGTAAATTCCCATTTATTAATGATCCAAGCAGTGAAAACTTAATCGCTACTCCAGATAAATATTTTGTTCCAATGGGAACAGATATTAAAGAACACATTAGAAATCAAAAGATTATTAAACCTTTAAATAAAAAATCTTTAGGAAAGATCATTGATGAAGTGTTTAAACATTCAGCAATGTCTGATACAAGTTTAATGCTTGATAAATTAAAAGACCAAGGTTTCTATTACTCAACAATTGCTGGTACAACTGTATCTGTATACGATATCCAAGTGCCAGAAGCTAAATATGAAATTTTTGAAAAAGCTGATGAAAAACTAGAGCAAATTAAAAAGTTCTATAATAAAGGTAAATTAACTGAATCAGAAAGATATCAAAATGTAATTAAATTATGGACTGACGTTAAAGACGAAGTTCAAGAAGTTGTACGTTTAGAGTTCGAAGCTGATGATCGTAACCCGATCTTCATCATGTCTGATTCTGGAGCCCGTGGATCATTATCTAACTTTACGCAATTAGTAGGTATGCGTGGATTAATGTCAAATCCAAAAGGGGAAACAATTGAGTTGCCAATCAAGTCTTCATTTAGGGAAGGTTTAACAGCATCAGAATTCTTTATCTCTACCCATGGTGCTCGTAAAGGTTCTACCGATACAGCTTTAAAAACTGCCGATTCTGGATATTTAACAAGACGTTTAGTTGATGTTGCTCAAGAAGTAATTATTTCTGAAGAAGACTGTGGAACTGATCGTGGCTTTGTAGTTACAGAATTATACAATAATGATGATAAATCAGTCATTGTACCATTACATGACCGTTTGGTTGGTCGTTATTCACAAAAAGATATTTTCCATCCAGAAACTAAAGAATTAATTATTGCTGGTGGAGAATTAATTACTGAAGCATTAGCTGATGAAATTGTTAATGCTGGAATCACTGCTGTAGAGATTCGTTCTGTTTTAGGGTGTAATGCTAAAGGTGGAGTATGTCGTAAATGTTACGGACGTAACTTAGCTACAGGGGATGTGGTTGAATTAGGAGAAGCTGTAGGTATTATGGCGGCTCAATCAATTGGGGAACCTGGTACCCAATTAACAATGCGTACATTCCATGATGGTGGGGTTGCCGGTGGTGCCGATATTACTCAAGGGTTACCTCGTATCCAAGAGTTATTCGAAGCTCGTAATCCAAAAGCAAAATCTATTATTAGTGAAATCGAAGGAGAGGTTACTAATATTATTGATAACGCTGGAAGAATGGAAGTCGTTATTACTAATGATTTAGAAACGCGTAGTTATTTAGCGCCATACGGTGCTAAAATCCGGGTGAACGTTGGTGATCATGTCAATATTGGAGCTAAAATCACTAAAGGTTCAATTGATCCAAAGGAATTATTATCAGTTGCTGATGTTGAAGCAGTTGAAAACTATATTATTAAAGAGGTTCAAAAGGTATATCGAATTCAAGGTATCGAAATTTCTGATAAACATATCGAAATCATCGTTAAACAAATGCTAAGAAAAATGAAAGTAGTTGAAGGTGGGGAAACAGGTTGTCTACCTGGTACAAATATTAATGTAAACGCCTTTACTGAATTAAATAAACAAGTTTTAAAAGATGGTAAGCATCCAGCAGTAGCTCGTCCAGTATTACTAGGGATTACAAAAGCATCTCTTGAAACTGAATCATTCTTATCTGCAGCATCATTCCAAGAAACTACTAAGATCTTGACCGATGCTTCAATCAAAGGTAAGAAAGATCATTTATTAGGATTGAAAGAAAACGTATTAATTGGTAAGCTATTGCCAGCAGGGACTGGTCTTCGTGGAGCTCTTAAATCACCGGAAAGATTAGCGCGCGAAGCTGAAGAAGCAATGTTAGCGAGTCAAGAAGATATGGATGATTTAATTGATAATGACAATGAAATAGAAATGATGGAACAAGCAGGTTAATCCCTGCTTGTTTTTTATGTTAATAAATTTACTTGCAATGCTAGTTACTAAGTGTTAATATAAACTTGTCACTATATAGTGACAAAGAGCGGTTATGAATGAATCTCAAATCTTGAATTAGGGATGTATTTTGACTCTTTATGGTAAATCACAATTGTGTAGTAAAATAGGGATTTTATTTTTTCATGGTAGTCCTGGCAGTGGGGCACATGCACTTATGCAGTTATCGCCTTTTCAAGAACTTGAGAAATGGTAGCAATGTTTTTATTTTGATCAACGTGGTAGTGGCAAGTCAGAATATGATCTCCGTAACGGCTTAACAATTGAACAAATTACCACCGATGTATTTGCTGTTGTAGAGGTAATGAAAAACAATGGGATATAGAAAAACTGTGGTTCTTTGGGTGGATCGTTTTGAGGTTATTTGGCCTGCTTATGTATAGTATGTTTTTATCAATCGTTTACGGGTCTTGTTTTTAAGCAGCTCGGCGATTATTTTTAATCATCAACAGCCAGTAGAATTCTTTTTTTAATGAAATCTTTTTATGCAAATAAAGTTTGTTCTACCGATAAAGTTCCTACAGCAGCAAGATTAGCACCAGAAGAGTTTTTTTTCATTATCATCAACTCAAGAATTTGTCTTTAGCTCGCTTAATACCTCTAATTCATTGCAACATATTACTGCGATGAGCGACTGGTTTTATTGTTATTATTTTGGTTTCCTATTTGATAATTTAATAGTTTTGACGTTAATCATGCAGGAAAAAGAAAATCCGATTTGTGCTTATCAAAATCTTAATCAGCAAATCGAACTAATAAAAAATGAATTAATTCGATATCTTTTATTTGCTGATTGTGGGGATGCTGTTTTTGAGGATCAAGTAGATGTTTTTGCAGAAGAAATAAACAAATTTATAGAGGAGAAAATAAAATGTTAGTATATATTTGTTGTGCTGGTGGGGCAACATCAAGCTTATTTTGTAAAAAGATTGGGGATGCCTCTAAGGTTCCAACTACAGTGGAAGATATTTTTACAGTATTAAAGAATTATGATGAGTATGATAATAAATATGAGATAATTTTAGCTTATGGACCGGCTGAGTTTTTAAAAGAACGTTGTATTAGGGAATATAATTTAGGTGAAAAAATTTCAAGTATATGGATTGCTCCGCAAGAACGTTTTATGTTGCCGACAATTCAAAAAATATTTGCAAAGTATAATACCCCGGTAGCAGCTATCGATATGAGAACATTTGGAACGATGAATGGTGCTAAAGCATTAGCGGATATTCTTGCATTGTAAAGTCTATACAACCACACATAAAAGTTCTATAATAATAAAAATGGAGGTTGGTAAATGTGATTGATTTGAATCAAGTGATGACGTTTACTGAAGCGGCAGATAAATGGGGATTTGCTAATGGCAATACGATTCGTAAGGCGGTTGAAAGAAATAAATTCTTGCCAGCGGAAATTCGTAAAAGTGGAGATGTCTGGTTAACTACCTATGCAGCAATGCTGCGGGTTTTCGGTCAACCAAGAAAATTGGACGAAGTGATTACCTACCAAGAGATTGCTGAATTGATAACGGATGCAGTCTATTTACATAAAAATGTAGATTTAGAGATGAATTCGATTTTCCGACGAATTGCTGGAGCAATTGAAAAAAGGCAAACGATAACGGTAGTTGAGTCTCGAAATAAATCAGAACGAATTTTAATGGTTGTTAAGACAAGAGATGATTTAGAAGCATTTATGAATACTTTAAAGCGTTATTTAGATTCAGTAGATATAAAATTAAAGAAAGAGTAAAAACTGTTTAAATATAAAAAGCGTTTAAATGGTTTTTATTTTGTTTATTAATGATATAATCAATTTTTTTAAAAAAAACAAATAAAATTATTGACATATTTATATTTTTGTAATAATATGAACTACGGTGCCCGCATAGGGGCGCGTTGTTTATTACGAAATATGAAACACCCGGAATCGTGTGTTTAAGTATGGAAGAAAGGAGAACAAGGAATGCCTACAATTAATCAATTAGTTAGACAAGGTCGTAACGACAAAACCACAAAATCAAAATCACCAGCGTTAAACAGAGGTTTTAACTCATTAGCTAAGAAACCAACAACGACTAATTCACCTCAAAAACGTGGTGTTTGTACACGTGTTGCTACTATGACACCTAAAAAACCTAACTCGGCTTTACGTAAATATGCCCGTGTTAGATTATCAAATGGAATGGAAGTAACTGCATATATCCCAGGAATTGGACACAACTTACAAGAACATAGTGTTGTTTTAATTCGTGGTGGTCGTGTTAAAGATTTACCAGGGGTTCGTTATCACATCGTACGTGGTACAATGGACTGTGCTGGTGTTAATGATCGTAAACAAGGCCGTTCAAGATACGGTGCTAAAAAACCAAAAGCTTAAGAAAAATCAAGTATAGGAGGAAAATTAAATGGCAAGAAAAGGTCAAGTTGCTAAAAGAGACGTTCTACCTGATCCAGTGTACAATTCTAAAACTGTATCTAAATTAATCAACAACATTATGCTTGATGGTAAAAAAGGTGTTGCTCAAAACATCTTATATGATGCATTTAAAAAAGTAGAAGAGAAAACTGGAAACCCAGCAATGGAAGTTTTTGATCAAGCAATCAACAACATTATGCCAGTTCTTGAACTTAAAGTTAGACGTATTGGTGGGGCTAACTACCAAGTACCAGTAGAAGTATCTGGTGAAAGAAGAATGACTTTAGGGTTAAGATGGTTAGTAAATTATTCTCGTTTAAGAAACGAAAATACAATGGTTGATCGTTTAGCTAACGAAATTATTGATGCTTCTAACGGAGCTGGTGCTTCTGTTAAGAAGAAAGAAGATACTCATAAAATGGCAGAAGCTAATAAAGCATTTGCTCATTTCCGTTGGTAATATCCAACAAATGATAACGAAAGGAGAAAAATTATGTCTCGTGAATTCTCATTAGAGAAAACTCGTAATATCGGAATCATGGCTCATATCGATGCTGGTAAAACAACAACTACTGAACGTGTCCTTTATTACACAGGTAAGATTCATAAAATTGGAGAAACACATGAAGGTGCTTCTCAAATGGACTGGATGGAACAAGAACAAGAACGTGGTATTACAATCACTTCTGCAGCAACAACTGCACAATGGAATGGATACCGTGTTAATATCATCGATACACCGGGCCATGTAGACTTCACTGTAGAAGTTGAACGTTCATTACGTGTATTAGATGGTGCGGTTACTGTATTAGACTCAAAAGCAGGTGTTGAACCTCAAACTGAAACAGTTTGGCGTCAAGCAACTACTTATGGAGTACCACGTATTGTATTCTGTAATAAAATGGATGCTACTGGTGCTGACTTCATTATGTCTTTAGAATCTTTAGAAAAAAGATTAGGGGTACATGGTGTTGCACTTCAATTACCAATCGGTGCTGAAGATACTTTCGAAGGAATCATCGACTTAATTAAGATGAAAGCTGTTTACTTCGAAGGGACTAAAGGTGAAAACGTAATTTACAAAGATATCCCTGAGGAATATTTAGATCAAGCAAACGAATATCATGCTAAAATGTTAGATGCTGCTGCATCTTATGATGATGATCTAATGATGAAAGTTTTAGAAGAAGAAGAACCAACTGAAGAAGAAGTTAAAGCTGCTATCCGTAAAGGTGTATTGGCTGTAGAATTATTCCCAGTATTATGTGGTTCTGCTTATAAAGACAAAGGGGTTCAACCAATGTTAGATGCAGTTATTGATTTCTTACCTGCTCCTACTGATATTCCTTCAATTAAGGGGATTGATGAAGATGGTAATGAAATTGAAAAACATGCTTCAGACGAAGAACCGTTTGCTGCATTAGCGTTCAAAATTATGGCTGACCCATTTGTAGGAAGATTAACTTTCTTCCGTGTATATTCAGGAACTGTTGATTCTGGATCGTATGTATTAAATTCAACAAAAGATAAGAAAGAACGTTTAGGACGTATTCTTCAAATGCATGCCAATAAACGTAATGAAATCCAAACAGTTTATGCTGGGGATATCGCAGCTGCTGTAGGGTTTAAAAATACAACTACTGGGGATACTATCTGTGACGAAAAGAATTTCGTTATTCTTGAAAAAATGGAATTCCCTGAACCAGTTATTGAACTTGCTATTGAACCAAAAACAAAACAAGATCAAGATAAATTAGGTGTTGGATTATCTAAATTAGCTGAAGAAGATCCAACTTTCAGAACATTTACAAACCCTGAAACTGGTGATACAGTTATCGCAGGTATGGGTGAATTACACTTAGATGTAATCGTTGACCGTTTAAGAAGAGAATACAAAGTAGAAGCTAACGTAGGTGCTCCACAAGTAGCTTATCGTGAAACAATCAAAACAGCTGCTGAATGTGAAGGTAAATATGTTAAACAATCTGGTGGTCGTGGACAATACGGTCACGTATGGATCAAATTTGAACCTAATGAAGGTAAAGGATTTGAATTCGTTGATGCTATCGTTGGGGGATCTGTTCCAAGAGAATACATTAACTCTGTTAAAGTAGGTCTTGAAGATGCTCTTGCAACTGGGATGATTGCTGGATATCCAGTATTAGATGTTAAAGCGACATTATTTGATGGTTCTTACCATGATGTCGATTCATCAGAAATGGCATATAAAGTTGCTGCAAGTATGGCATTAAAAGCTGCTGGTAAAAAATGTGATCCAGTTATCTTAGAGCCAATCATGGCTGTAGAAGTAACTGCACCTGCTGAATACTTAGGTAGTGTAATGGGTGACGTATCTTCACGTCGTGGTATGATTGAAGGACAAGAAGAAAGAGGAAATGCTGTTACAGTGCAAGCTAGTATTCCTTTATCAGAAATGTTCGGATATGCTACTGATTTAAGATCATTTACACAAGGTCGTGGTAACTACACAATGATCTTCGATCGTTATGAACCAGTACCTAAATCTATTAGAGAAGAAATTATTAAGAAAAACGGTGGAAACAACTAGTATCCAATCAAAATCTTATTGATTTTTTCAACTAAATAAATTAGAATGTATATGTACAAAAATATAAACTAGGAGGAACCTTAAATGGCTAAGGAAAAATTTGACCGCTCAAAAGCGCATGTAAATATCGGAACTATTGGTCACGTTGACCATGGTAAAACAACTTTAACTGCTGCTATTACAACAGTATTATCAAAAGATGGACAAGCTCAAGCAATGGATTATGCTGCTATCGATGCTGCTCCAGAAGAAAAAGAACGTGGTATCACAATCAACACTGCACACGTTGAATACCAAACTGCAACTCGTCACTATGCACACGTTGACTGTCCAGGCCATGCTGACTACATCAAAAACATGATCACTGGTGCTGCACAAATGGACGGTGCTATCTTAGTAGTTGCTGCTACAGATGGACCAATGCCTCAAACAAGAGAACATATCTTATTATCTCGTCAAGTAGGTGTACCTTACATCATCGTATTCTTAAATAAATGTGATATGGTTGATGACGAAGAATTATTAGACTTAGTAGAAATGGAAGTTCGTGAATTATTAAATGAATATGACTTCCCAGGTGATGACACTCCAGTTATCCGTGGTTCTGCTTTAAAAGCTTTAGAAGGAGATCCAAAATGGGTTCCAGCTATTCATGAATTAATGGAAGCTGTTGATTCTTATATTCCAACTCCAACTAGAGATACTGATAAACCATTCTTAATGCCAGTTGAAGACGTATTCACAATCACTGGACGTGGTACAGTTGCTACTGGACGTGTTGAACGTGGACAATTAAACTTAAATGATCCACTTGAAATCGTTGGTATTCATGAAACTAAAAACACTGTTGCTACAGGTATCGAAATGTTCCGTAAGTTATTAGATTACGCTGAATCTGGAGATAACGTAGGGGTTTTATTAAGAGGTGTTAACCGTGAAGAAATTCAACGTGGACAAGTATTAGCTAAACCTGGATCAGTTAATCCACACAAAAAATTCAAATCTCAAGTGTATATCTTAAGTAAAGATGAAGGTGGACGTCATACTCCTTTCTTCGCTAACTATAGACCACAATTCTACTTCAGAACTACTGACGTAACTGGTGTTATTGAATTACCAGAAGGTGTAGAAATGGTTATGCCTGGGGATAACGTTGAATTAACTGTAGAATTAATTGCTCCAATTGCAATTGAAAAAGGAACTAAATTCTCAATCCGTGAAGGTGGTAGAACTGTAGGTTCTGGAAATATCTCTGATATTATTGAATAATAATTACAGAAATTTGGAAAGTCACATTAGTGGCTTTCTTTTTTTAGGCTCCGTGTCAATAGTGGAGGGGCTTAAGAGATAGCGAAAGCTATCTCTTTTCT